>NZ_JAXOJX010000020.1:0-103606 GCF_034427735.1 Azohydromonas lata | reverse complement strand
GAGGCCGCCGCGGCGCTGGAGCGGCTGGACACCCGCGTGCGCGCGGCCCAGGACCAGCTCTGCGTGCACCTCCAACTGCACGACGCCTACCTGGCCTCGTGGCAAGTGATCGCCGGCCCCGTCTCCGGCACGCTGTCCGTGTCGCTGCCGGCGGGCCTGAGCGCCGCGGCGCTGCCCTCCTTCGAGGCAGAACCGCCCACGGCGGTGCCGGACGACAGCCCGGCCGAACTGGCCCGGCCGCTGCAGGCGCTGAGCTCGGCCCACACCGCGCTGGCCCTGGCGCTGGAGCAGTTGCAGCGCAGCGAAAGGCATTTCCAAGGCCGCCATGCGCGCGACGGTGGCGCCGGGGGGGATGAGCGCTTCCTGGCCAGCGCACAGGCCCTGGAGGGCTATGCGCAACTGCTGGCGCAGGCCGACGCCGTCGTTTCGGCCAAGGCCCGCCTGGCCCTGGCCTGGGTGCATTTCCACCAGGCCTTGGGCGCGCCCTGAAGGCCGCCGCGAAGGCTGCTGGCGCGGGAAACAAGTTCACACCCCTTGGCACCATCGGAGGCTTGCCGCAGGGGCATGCCGATTGCAGGCTGCGGCGCACAGGCCCAGGGCGGCAGCGTGAAGGCGCAAGCCGGACAGGTGACGGTTTTCTGGGCTGAGGCGGTGAGCGTTGCTGCAGGCGGCGGCGCCGTCGCGATCCAGGGAGGGCAGGCCTCGCGCAACCGGCCGGGCCTGTACGAGCAGCTTCATGAACGCCCATCAGCGCCCCGAATTCCCCGCGCCGCAGCCCGGTGCCGAACCGGCCGGCGCCGACGCCTTGTCGGCCGACTTCCGTGTCCTGTTCGAGGCCACGCCCTCGCCGCTGCTGGTGCTCCAGCCGCCGCACTGGCACATCGTGGCCGTCAACGACGCCTACCTGCTGGCCACCATGAGGCGGCGCGACGATCTGTTGGGGCGCCCGCTGTTCGAAGCCTTCCCCGACGACCCCGACGACCCGCACGCCGATGGCGTTTCCAAGCTTGGTGCCTCGCTGCAGCGCGTGCTGGCCACCGGCCAGGCCGACACCATGCCGCTGCAGCGCTACCCCATACGCCGGCCCGCGGCGCAGGGCGGCGGCTTCGAGGAACGCTGGTGGAGCCCGGTCAACGTGCCCATGCCGGGGGCGGACGGGCGCGTCGCGCTGATCCTGCACCGTGCGGAGGACCTCACCGGCATGGTGCCGGGGGACGCCGGCGCGCACCACCTGCCCCCCGCGCAGCAGGCGCTGCTGGAGCGCGTGCGCCACGAGATGCTGGCCACGGCGCGGGCGCAGGCGGCGCTGCGCGCCAGCCAGTCGCGGCTGGCGATGATCTTCGAGCGTGCGTCGGTGGGGCTGTCGGAGATCTCGGTGGACGGGCGCATCCTGCACACCAACCCGGAGCTTGCGCGCATCGTCGGCCTGCCGCCGCAGCAGGTGTGCGGCCTGTCCGTCACCGACGTGACGCACCCGGAGGACTTGCCCGCCACGCTGGAAGCCGTGGCCTGCGTGCTGGGCCCCGAGGGCTACGCCGTGCTGGACAAGCGCTACCTGCGCCCGGACGGCAGCTGCGTGCATGCCCAAAGCAGCGTGACGCGCCTGGAGCCGGAGGAGCCCGGCGGCGAGCCCACCATGCTGGCCGTCACCGTGGACCTCAGCGCCCGCCACCGTGCCGAGGCCGCGCAGCGCGCCAGCGAGCGGCACTTCCGCGCGCTGGTGGACCTGGTGCCCGACTTGTTGTGGAGCAACGACCCGCTTGGGCGCGTCGAGTGGCTCAACGGGCGCTGGAGCGAGTACACCGGGCTGTCCGAGCACGACGGCTTGGGCGACGGCTGGATGGCGGCCGTCCATCCCGACGACCTGCCGGACACCCGGGCGCTGTGGCGGCAATCGTTGCGCAGCGGGGACGGCGTGGTGCACGAGCACCGCATACGCCGGCGCGACGGGCAATACCGCTGGCACCTGTTGCGTACTCAACCCGTGCGCGACGCGCAGGGGCGCCTGGAGCGCTGGTTCGGCTCGGCCACCGACGTGCACGACCAGCGCATCGCGCGCAACCTGCTGGAGCGCCGCGTGCAGCAGCGCACGGGCGAGCTGCGCACCGTGCTCAACAGCGCGGCCAGCGCCATCGTCGCCACCGACATGGCCGGGCGTATCACCACGCTCAACCCGGCCGCCGAGGAGTTGCTGCGGCTGCCGGCCATACACGCCGTGGGCCGCCCGGTGCTGGACTTCATAGACAAGCGCACCCTGCGCCGGCGCATACACGGCCTGCCGCAGGAGGTGCGCCGCGTGCTGTGGCCGCGCTCCGAGCCCCATGCCCGGCGCTGGCCGGCCGTGCCCGGCGGCGAATGGCGCTGCACGCGCGCCGACGGCAGCAGCTTTCCGGCGCTGGTCAACGTGAGCGTGCTGCGCGACGAGCAAGGCCAGCCCACGGGCTTCCTGGGCGTGGTGAGCGACCTGAGCGAGCGCAAGCGGCTGGAGCAGGCGCTGCGCCAGCGCACGGCGCAGGCCGAGTCCGCCAACCGCGCCAAGAGCACCTTCCTCGCGCACATGAGCCACGAATTCCGCACGCCGCTCAATGCCGTGATCGGCCTGAGCCACCTGCTGGGCCGCATGGAGCTACCGGAGCGCGCCCAGGGCTTTGTGCGCCACGTCGAGCAGGCCGGCGCGCAACTGCTGGCGCTCATCGACGACGTGCTGGACCTCTCCCGCATCGAAGCCGGCGAGATGCGGCTGGAGCAGGTGCGCTTCAACCTGCCGGACCTGCTGGACGGCGCCGTGGCGCTGGTGCGGCCGCAGGCCGATGCCAAGAAGCTGGCCCTCGTCCTGGACGCCGCCCCGGGCCTGCCCGCGGAACTGCTGGGCGACCCGCTGCGGCTGAAGCAGGTGCTCATCAACCTGCTGGGCAACGCCGTGAAGTTCACGGCCCAGGGCCGCGTGACGCTGCGCGTGCGCGAGGTGGAGCGCGACGAACGGCAAGCCACGCTGCGCCTGGAGGTGGCCGACACCGGCATAGGCATAGACCCGGCCAAGCAGGCGCGCATCTTCGAGCCCTTCACCCAGGCCGACAGCTCCACCACGCGGCGCTTCGGCGGCACGGGCTTGGGTTTGTCCATCGTCCGCCGCCTGGTCGGGATGATGGGCGGCGAGCTGACGCTGCAGAGCGCGCCGGGGCAGGGCAGCACCTTCGGCGTGGCCTTGTCGTTTGAGCTGCCGGTGTGAGCCCACGCGCCTGCGGGAAGGGACGGAAATCCGTCCGCCCGTCCGCCTGCGGCGGGGCAGGCGTCGGTTTTCCGTCCGCCTGAGGCGCGCCTGAGCCCGCCGCGGCACGATGAATCAAGGACTTACGGGCGCCTAACGGCCATCCGGACCTTTGGCACGCTCCCTGCGATGTAAAGCGCGTCGTGCGGATTTCCGCACCGCCCAACCCGCAAGGAACCGTTGTCCATGTCCTTTCGCCTGCGTCCCCGTCTGCTGCCGCTGCTGGCCCTGGTGCTGGCCGCGGCGGGCGTGCGCGCGCAGGACATGGGCACGCTGGAGCGCATCGCGCAGACCGGCACCATCAACCTCGGCCATCGCGAGTACGCGATGCCCTTCTCCTACTACGACAGCAGGAAGCAGGTCGTGGGCTACTCGCATGAGCTGTCGCTGCGGGTGCTGGAGGGCATCAAGGCCGAGCTCAAGCTGCCGGCGCTGACGCTGCGGCTGGTGCCCGTGACGGCGCAGAACCGCATCGCGCTCGTGCAGAACGGCACCGTGGACCTGGAATGCGCCGCCACCTCGCACACCGTGGAGCGCGAGCGGCTGGTGTCGTTCTCGACCTCCATCTTCGTGGTGGGCCTGCGCATGCTGGTGCACAAGGACTCCGGCCTGCGCGACTTCGCCGACCTGGAAGGCCAGACCGCCGCCGTGACCACCGGCACCACGTCCGAGCGCATGCTGCGCACCTACAACGAAAGCCACGGCCGGCGCATTCACATCGCCCTGGCGCGCGACCAGGGCAGCGCCTTCAAGATGCTGGAAGAAGGCAAGGCGCAAGCGGTGGTGCACGACGACGCGCTGCTCTACGGCGAGCGCGCCAAGTCCAGGAAGCCTGACGATTGGACGGTGGTGGGCACGCCGCTGGCGTCCGAGGTGTACGGCTGCATGCTGCGCCAAGGCGATACCGCGTTCAAACAGGTCGTGGACCGTGCGCTGGAGCGGCTGCTGCGCTCCGGCGAGGCCCGCGCCCTCTACACCAAGTGGTTCCAGCGCCCCATACCGCCCAAGGGCCTGAACCTGAACTGGCCGCCCTCCGACGGGCTGCTGGAGCTGTACCGCAACCCCAACGACAGGCCGCTCGGATAGCGCCGCCGTCCACCGCCCCGATGTCCTGAGCACCGTGCCCGGCCAACCGCCGCGGCGCCGCAACGGAGCCCCCGCGCCGCAAAAGGGCGCGGGGGGAACTCCCCTCCCGAATCGCTTTTCACCGAAAGAGGAAAACCTCCCATGCTGACGAAGAAGTTCACCCGTTCGCTGGCCGCCGCGCTGCTGGGCCTGGCGCTGGCCGCCTCGGTGCATGCGCAACAGAAGCCGCAAGTCATGATCCTGGCCACCGGCGGCACCATTGCCGGCGCGGGCGCCAGCGCCGCCAACAGCGCCACCTACCAGGCCGCCAAGGTGCCGGTGGACAAGCTCATCGCCGGCATTCCCGAGATCGCCAAGCTGGCCGACGTGCGCGGCGAGCAGGTCTTCCAGATCGCCTCCGAGAGCTTCACCGACGAGCACCTGCTGACCCTGGGCCGCCGCGTGGCCGCGCTGGCCAAGCAGGACAACGTGGACGCCATCGTCATCACGCACGGCACCGACACGCTGGAAGAGACCGCCTTCTTCCTGAACCTCGTGGTGCCCACCGACAAGCCGGTGGTGCTGGTGGGCTCCATGCGCCCGGGCACGGCGCTGTCGGCCGACGGCGCGCTCAACCTCTACAACGCCGTGGCCACCGCCAGCGACCGCGCCTCGCGCGGCAAGGGCGTGCTGGTGGTGATGAACGACGAGATCTTCTCCGGCCGCGACGTCGCCAAGACCATCAACATCCGCACCGAAGCCTTCAAGAGCCCCTGGGGCTCGCTGGGCATGGTGGTGGAAGGCAAGACCTACTGGTTCCGCGCCCCGGTCAAGCGCCACACCGTCAATTCCGAGTTCAACATCGACAGCGTGAAGTCGCTGCCGAGCGTGGGCATCGCCTACGGCAGCGGCAACGCCACCGACGTGGCCTACAAGGCCCTGGCCGCCAACGGCGCCAAGGCCATCATCCACGCCGGCACGGGCAACGGCTCGGTCTCTGCGCAGGTGGTGCCGGCGCTGCGCGAGCTGCGCCAGCAGGGCGTGCAGATCATCCGCTCCGCGCGCGTGACCGGCGGCGGCTTCGTGCTGCGCAACGCCGAGCAGCCCGATGACCAGTACGACTGGGTCGTCTCCCACGACTTGAACCCGCAAAAGGCCCGCATCCTGGCCGCCCTGGCGCTCACGCGCACGACCGACGCGCGGGAAATCCAGCGCTTCTTCATGGAGTACTGATCCGCTGGCGCTGCGCGTTGGGCGGTTAACGAAGGAGAAAGACCTTGGCGACTTGGGACTGGCAAGTCTTCTGCAACAGCACCCTGGGCGAGGAGCCCACGGGAAGCTGTTTCGGCAGCAACGGTGACGTCACTTATCTGGACTGGCTGCTGTCGGCATGGGGCTGGACGCTGTCCGTCTCCAGCCTGGCGCTGGTGGTGGCGCTGGCCACCGGCATCCTGATCGGCATCCTGCGCACGCTGCCCTCGGCACCGTGGCGCTGGTTCGGCAATGCGTGGACGGAGCTGTTCCGCAACATCCCGCTGCTGGTGCAGATCTTCATGTGGTACCACGTGCTGCCGCAGGTCTTCCCCGCGCTGCAAAAGCTCCCCAGCCTGGTGCTGGTGGTGTTCGCGCTGGGCTTCTTCACCTCCGCCCGCGTGGCCGAGCAGGTCAAGGCCGGCATACAGGCCCTGCCGCGCGGCCAGCGCATGGCGGGCCTGGCTATGGGCCTGACGCTGGCCCAGACCTACCGCCACGTGCTGCTGCCCATGGCGCTGCGCATCGTGGTGCCGCCGCTGACCAGCGAGAGCATGAACATCATCAAGAACTCGGCCGTGGCCTTCGCCGTGTCCATCGCCGAGCTGACCATGTTCGCCATGCAGGCGCAGGAGGAAACCTCGCGCGGCGTGGAAATCTATCTCGCCGTCACGGGCCTGTACTTCCTGTCGGCGCTGGTGGTCAACCGCGTGGCCAGCTTCATCGAGCGCGCCATGCGCGTGCCGGGCCTCGCCACCGGAGGTGCCAAGTGAATCTCGACTTCTCCTTCCTCACCGGCTCCGTGCTGGTGGACTACGTCTCGCGCGGCTTCGCCTTCTCGCTGCAGCTCACGCTGGTGGCCATGCTCGGCGGCATCGCGCTGGGTACGGTGCTGGCGCTCATGCGCCTGTCGGGCAAGGCGGTGCTGGCGGTGCCGGCCGCGGCCTACGTCAACACCATGCGCAGCATCCCGCTGGTCATGGTCATCCTGTGGTTCTTCCTGCTGGTGCCCATGCTGGTGGGCCGCTCGCTGGGGGCGGAGGTGTCGGCCACCATCACCTTCACGCTGTTCGAGGCCGCCTACTACTCCGAGATCATGCGCGCGGGCATCCAGAGCGTGCCCAAGGGCCAGGTCTACGCCAGCCAGGCCATGGGCATGAGCTACCGGCAGAGCATGCAGCTCGTCATCCTGCCCCAGGCCTTCCGCAACATGCTGCCGGTGCTGCTCACGCAGACCATCGTCCTGTTCCAGGACACCTCGCTGGTCTACGCCATCGGCGCCTACGACCTGCTCAAGGGCTTCGAGGTCGCCGGCAAGAACTTCAACCGGCCCATCGAGACCTACCTGTTCGCGGCCTGCGTCTACTTCGTGATTTCCTTCAGCCTGTCCATGCTGGTCAAGCGCCTGCAGGCCAAAATTGCCATCATCCGTTGAGTGAGCAACACCATGATCAAGATCAGCAACGTCAGCAAGTGGTACGGCAGCTTCCAGGTGCTCACCGACTGCACCACGCACATCGAAAAGGGTGAAGTGGTGGTGGTGTGCGGCCCGTCGGGCTCCGGCAAGTCCACGCTCATCAAGACCGTCAACGCGCTGGAGCCCATCCAGAAAGGCGACATCGTCGTCAACGGCGTGAGCATCGCCGACCCCAAGACCAACCTGCCCAAGCTGCGCAGCCACGTGGGCATGGTGTTCCAGCACTTCGAGCTGTTTCCCCACCTGTCGGTGACGGAAAACCTCACGCTGGCGCAGATCAAGGTGCTGGGCCGCAACAAGGACGACGCCCTCAAGCGCGGCCTGAAGATGCTCGACCGCGTGGGCCTGAGCGCGCACAAGGACAAGTTCCCCGGCCAGCTCTCCGGCGGCCAGCAGCAGCGCGTGGCCATCGCCCGCGCGCTGTCGATGGACCCCATCGTCATGCTGTTCGACGAGCCCACCTCCGCGCTGGACCCGGAGATGGTGGGCGAGGTGCTGGACGTGATGGTGCAGCTCGCCAACGAGGGCATGACCATGATGTGCGTGACGCACGAGATGGGCTTCGCCCGCAAGGTCAGCCACCGCGTGATCTTCATGGACCAGGGCCGCATCATCGAGGACTGCACCAAGCAGGAGTTCTTCGGCAGCCCCGAGGCGCGCTCGCCGCGGGCCAAGGAATTCCTCTCCAAGATCCTGCAGCACTGAGCTGCGCCACGGACGGCGCGGCACGCGGCGCCGTCCCTGCGTTCTCCCTCCCCACCTCTCGATGCCGCGGGCCCTCTTGCGCCCCGCGGCCAGGCCGGCGCACGCCCGTGCGCCCGCGCCGTCGCGCCCCCACGAGCGGGGCGCCTGCTCCCGGAATGCGTTTGACGTTTGAGAAAAAGAGCCCCTCGCGGGCCGTGCTGCTTCTTTGGTTTTCAAATTTCAGCCAGGAGACTCCATGAACGACGTGTCCACTCCCTTGTCCTTCGTCGGCACAGCGCCGCACAGCCCCTGGGCCACCTACCTCTCGCAGGTGGACCGCGTGGTGCCCTACATCGGCCACCTGGCCAAGTGGGTCGAAACGCTCAAGCGGCCCAAGCGCGCGCTGATCGTGGACGTGCCCATCGAAATGGACGACGGCAGCGTGCGCCATTTCGAGGGCTACCGGGTGCAGCACAACTTGAGCCGCGGCCCGGGCAAGGGCGGCATACGCTTCCACCCCGACGTGACGCTGGAGGAGGTGATGGCCCTTTCCGCGTGGATGACGGTGAAGACGGCGGCCGTGGGCCTGCCCTTTGGCGGCGCCAAGGGCGGCATCCGCGTCGATCCGTCGCAGCTGTCCATCAAGGAGCTGGAGCGCATGACCCGGCGCTACACCAGCGAGATCGGCCTGATCATCGGCCCGCAGCGCGACATCCCCGCGCCGGACGTGAACACCAACGCCCAGGTCATGGCCTGGATGATGGACACCTACTCCATGAACATCGGCTCCACCGCGACCGGCGTGGTCACGGGCAAGCCGATTCACCTGGGAGGTTCGCTGGGCCGCGTAAAGGCCACGGGCCGCGGCGTGTTCGTCACCGGGCGCGAGGCCGCGCGGCGCATCGGGCTGTCGCTGCAGGGTGCGCGCGTGGCCGTGCAGGGCCTGGGCAACGTGGGCAGCACGGCGGCCGAGCTGTTCGTGGCCGCGGGCTGCAAGGTCGTCGCCATGCAGGACCACACCGGCACGCGCGTCAACCCCAAGGGCTTCGATCTGGACAAGCTGCGCGCCGTGCAGTCCGCCGGCGGCGGCGTGGCCGCGCACCCGGACGGCGAGGCCGTTGACGCCGAAAGCTTCTGGGACGTGGACTGCGACATCCTCATCCCCGCCGCGCTGGAAGGCCAGATCGACGCCGCCCGCGCCAACCGCATCCAGGCCCGCATGGTGCTCGAAGGCGCCAACGGGCCGACGCTGCCCGAGGGCGACGACGTGCTGCGCGAGCGCGGCGTGCTGGTGGTGCCGGACGTGATCTGCAACGCCGGCGGCGTGACGGTCTCCTACTTCGAGTGGGTGCAGGACTTCTCCAGCTTCTTCTGGACCGAGGACGAGATCAACGCCCGCCTGGACAAGATCATGATCGACGCCCTGGCCCAAATCTGGAACACCGCCGACCGCCACCAGATCACGCTGCGTACCGCCACCTTCGCCGTGGCCTGCGAGCGCATCCTGATGTCGCGCCAGGAGCGGGGGCTGTATCCCTGAGCCCGCCGCACGCCAGCACGGCTGAAACGCCGCACCCGCCCGTGCCGCCTGCGCCGGACGCGGGCGCCGCCGGGGGCGTGGCCGACAATACGGCTGCGCCGGCCCCTCAGGCCCCGGCGCCCAGCATGACCACGCCTCCACCCGCATTGCCCCGACCCGAAGCGCGGCTGTCGCCGCGCCGGCGCCTGCTGCTGGGCCTGCTGGCGCTGGCCGTGGTGCTGGGCAGCGGCTGGCTGGGCTTCACCATCAGCGAACGCTTTGCCACCACCGCGCTGCGCGCCGAGGCCAGCCACCGGCTGGACCTCTTCGCCATGGCGGTGGAGGGCATCGTCAAGCGGCTGGAGTACGTGCCGGCCACGGTGCAGCTCAATCCCGAAGTGCTGGGCCTGCTGCGCGAGCCGCGCAGGCCCGCGCGGGTGGACGCCGTCAACAACTACCTGCGCCGGCTCAACGCGCACGTGGGCGCGGTGTCCATCTTCGTGCTGGACGAGCGCGGCATCGTCCTGGCCTCCAGCAACGCCGCCGACGGCGACGACAGCCTGGTGGGCGAGGACCTCTCCTTCCGCCCCTACTTCCTCGAAGCGCTCTCCGGCCGCGTGGGCCGGCACTTCGCGATCGGCATCACGCGCGGCGAGCCGGGCTACTTCGTCTCGCATCCCATACGCGACGGTGCGCGCGTGGTGGGCGTGGCCACCATCAAGATCGGCCTGCAGGCGGTGGACCAGGCCTGGTCCATGCTCGGCGCGCCGGCGCTGCTGGCCGACGCCAACCAGGTGGTCATCATGTCCTCCGAGCCGGCGTGGCGCTACACCGCGCTGGTGGATCTGCCCATGGAGCAGCGCGTGGACGTGGACATCAGCCGCCTCTACAACGAGCTGCCCATCCCGCCGTTCCCGTTGCACGTGCACCTGCGCTTCGACGAGGACGGCCAGGTGCTGGACGGCACGGTGCAGGGCGGCGCCTCGCCGCGCGAGGCCATGCTGCGCACGCCCATGCTCATGTTCGGCCGCAGCCTGGACGGCATGAACTGGCGGCTGCTCACCTTCCTGGACCTGCGTGGCGCGCGCAACCAGGCGCTGGAGCACGCCATGCTCTCCGCGCTGGCGGCCAGCTTCGTCGTGCTGCTGGCCTTGTTCCTGGGGCAGCGCCGCAGCATCCAGCGCCAGCGCCTGGAGGCGCAGCGCCTGCTGGAGCAGGCCAACGCCAACCTGGAGCAGAAGGTGGCGCGCCGCACCCGCGTGCTGACCGAGACCAACGGCCGGCTGCGCCGCGAGGTGGCCGAGCGCGTGCAGGCAGAGCAGACGCTGCGCTCGGCGCAGGACGAGTTGATACAAGCCGCCAAGCTGGCCGTGGTGGGCCAGCTTGCCGCCGGCATCACGCACGAGCTGACGCAGCCCTTGGGCGCGATTCGCACGCTCTCCGGCAACGCCGCCGAGTTCCTGCGCCGCGGCAACCTGCAGGCCGTGGCCGGCAACCTGGACATGGTGGCGCGGCTGTCGGACCAGATGGGCGGGATCATCCAGCCGCTCAAAGCCTTTGCCCGCAAGTCGCCGGCCATTCCCGCGCGCTGCGATGTGGCCGTGGCCGTGGGCAATGCGCTGTTCCTGTTCCAGCAGCGCATCGCCAAGGAGGGCGTGACGCTGCACAACGACTGCGAGGCCGGCCGCGTCTTCGCCTGGTGCGACCAGAACCGGCTGGAACAGGTGCTGATCAACCTCGTGGCCAACGCGCTGGACGCCATGCGCGACGCTCAGGGCCGCTCCTTGGCCATAGGCGCGGCGCTGGAGGCCGACGCGCAGCCCCCGGCCGTGCGCATTGACGTGCTGGACAGCGGCAGCGGCTTTTCCACGCAGACGCTGGACCGCCTGTTCGAACCCTTCTTCACCACCAAGCCCGTGGGCGCCGGGCTGGGCCTGGGCCTGGTGATCTCCCGCGACATCGCGCGCGACTTCCACGGCGAGCTGGAGGCGGCCAACCGCCCCGAGGGCGGCGCGCGGCTGACGCTGCGGCTGCCGGCGGCGCCACCTGACGCCGCCTGAAAATCGAGCCCGCCCCTCGTGCCACTGCCCATGAACACCGCTGATCTCACCGTCCTGCTCGTCGAAGACGACCTCCACATGCAGATCGCCTGCGTGCAGGCGCTGCAGCTCGCGGGCCTCGAGGTTGAGGCCGTGGGCTCGGCCGAGGAGGCGCTGCCCAAGCTGGAGGCGGGCTTCCCCGGCGTGGTGGTGACGGACATGCGGCTGCCGCGCGCCGACGGCCTCTCGCTCATACGCCGCTGCCGCGAGCTCGACGGCGACCTGCCCGCCATCATGATCACCGGCCACGGCGACGTGAGCCTGGCCGTGGAGGCCATGCGCAGCGGCGCCTACGACTTCATCACCAAGCCCTTCTCGCCGGAGCAACTGGTGGAAGTGGTGCGCCGGGCCTTGGAAAAGCGCTCGCTGACGCTGGAAGTGGCCTCGCTGCGCCGCGCGCTGCGCGACCGCGGGGGCGTGGAAGGCAAGATCGTCGGCCGCTCGCCGCAGATCGAGCGCGTGCGCCGCCTGGTGATGGACGTTGCCGACTCACCCGTGGACGTGCTCATCCACGGCGAAACCGGCACCGGCAAGGAGGTGGTGGCGCAGGCGCTGCATGAGCTCTCGCGCCGGCGCGGCGCGCCCTTCGTGGCGCTCAACTGCGGCGGCCTGCCGGACAACCTGCTCGACAGCGAGCTGTTCGGCCACGAGGCCGGTGCCTTCACCGGCGCGCAGAAAAAGCGCGTGGGCAAGATCGAGCACGCCCACGGCGGCACGCTGTTCCTGGACGAGCTGGAAAGCATGCCCATGGGCGTGCAGATCAAGCTCTTGCGCGTGCTGCAGGAGCGCGTGGTGGAGCGGCTGGGCTCCAACGCCGCGCACCCGGTGGACACGCGCGTGGTGGCCGCCACCAAGGACGATCTGCTCGCCCGCGCGAAACAGGGCTCCTTCCGCGCCGACCTCGTCTACCGCCTCAACGTGGTGACGATCGAGCTGCCCCCGCTGCGCGAGCGGCGCGAGGACATCCCGCTGCTGCTGGAGCATTTCATGCTGCTGGCCGCCAGCCGCTACGGCCGGCCGCAGCCGGACCTGGGCACGCGGCAGATGCACGCCCTCATGGCCCACGACTGGCCGGGCAACGTGCGCGAGCTGCGCAACGTGGCCGACTGCCTGGTGCTCGGCGTGCGCGCCAGCGTGCCGGGCATGGAGGTGGGCTGCGTGGCGGCCGAGCCGGCCGCCGTCGCCGCGGCAGCGCCCCCCGACCTGGCCGCCATGCCGGGGGCGCTGCCCGTGCCGGGCGAGGACAGCGGCCTGTCGCTGTCCGAGTGCGTGGAGGGCTACGAGCGCAGCCTCATACGGGCGGAGCTGCAGCGCCAGGGCGGCAACATCGCCCGCAGCGCCAAGGCGCTGCGCATCCCCAAGACCACGCTCAACGACAAGATCCGCAAGTACGGGCTGCAGGGCGAGTAGGGCGCCGCGTCGCCGCGGCTTCAGGTTGCGGGAGCAACCTGTAGGTAAATCCCCCTAGGGGATGCGGGCGTGTTTTCCGTAGGCCTTGCCGGGCCCAACAACGGCAGCGGGGCGCTTGTCCAGCCGGATGTGCCCATGCCTGCGGCTGCGTTGCATTCTTTTTCGTGGCTTGAAGTAACCGTGGGGGATTTATGTCCCCCATTTGGCGGAGGCAGGGCATCGCCCTTTAGACTCCGCCCGTCTTGCAGGTGCCGTGACGTATTTCACGGTCCGTCAGCCCAGTGGTTGTGCCTGCAGGATGTGTCCCACGGTGAACGCACTGGATGGGGATGGCGCGCGGCGGCCTTGCAGGCTGCCGCGGTTCCGGCCACGAGCCGGGCACGCCGTTGCCTCGGTGGCTGTATGAGCCGTCGCGTTCGTGTGGGGTCGTGGTTCGACGCTTGCAGCTTGGGCCGCCAAGAGCGGTTGTGGGCAGGCGTTGGGATCAGCCTGTCCGGCTCGTGACTTGCCGCCGCCGGCCCTCTTTCCTTGGGCCGCGGGAGGGTGTGTGCACGCTTGTTCCGGACGACACGCGTGCCGGCTGCTTCGCCCCGAGCGGAAAGCCGGCGCCGCACAACGAGGAACACCGTGATGACTCCTGTCACCACACCGCGCCGACGACGTCCGGCGCTTGCCGCGGCGATGGCTTTTCTGGCGCTGAGCTTCAGTGCCGCCAGCCCCGGCGTCCAGGCGCAGTCGCTGCTGCAGGCCTGGCAGAACGCCGCCTTGCCGGCCGACGCCCCCATTGGCGCACCGCAAGGCACGCCGTTGCAGCCCGCCCTGCAGCTCAGCCCGCAGGCTGCGGCGGAAGCCGAGAAGGGCGCCCTGGCGCGCTTCATCTCCGCCGAATACAAGACCTCCACCACGCTGGCCGCGCGCATCGTCAACGCGGCCTACGACGCGGCCTCGCGCTACTCGATCTCGCCTTCGCTGGTGCTGGCCATCATCTCGCGCGAGTCCACGTTCAACCCGCGCGCCACCAGCGGCTACGGCGCGCAGGGGCTGATGCAGGTGGTGCCGCGCTTCCACATGGACAAGGTGCAGGAGGCGCGCGCCGTCACGGCCGAGGCCTCGCTGTTCCACCCCGAGACCAACATCGCCGTGGGCACCCGCATCCTGGCCGAGTACATGGAGGCCGAATCCAGCCTGCCGCGCGCGCTGGTGAAGTACTCCGGCAAGGCCTACCGCTACATCGAGAAGGTGATGCGCGAGCGCGACGCCTTCGAGCGCGTGCGCCTGGAGGCGGACGACGAGGCCGTCTGAACGGCGGCGGGACCGGCCGGGCGCGCCGTCAGTGGCGCGTCACGGCTTTCAGGCGCCGCGAGCGCCTGAAAGCCGGCCTCAGGCGTCCTCCTGGTCTCCGGCCATGCCGCCGGCGCCCAGGTAGTCCTTGATCTTGTCCACACGCGTGCCCACGGCCTGCACGGCGCCCATCAGTGCTTCATCCGTGGTGCCCAGGGCCTTGCTCCAGCGCTGCACGGCGGCGCGGTCGTCCACGTTGATTTCTTCCTGCGACGCCGAAGATTGGGCGGCTTGGTTTTCCAGGCTCATGGGCTACTCCTGTTTGTGAATGCCCTGAAGTCAGCAAATGGGATACCCATGTAAAACCGTTGCCCGCCGCCAATCCGAAGAAATTGGTTTAGAAGGGTATTCAGGCTTACTGCCGCCAGGCGCGTGATGACGATAAAACTCTCAGGCTGCTGCGCACAAATACATGGGCACATCACAGCAGAGGCCCATGCGGGGCCCGGACCCATTATTTTTCAGGGCTGTGGAATGCTTGCTGGTGAATGCTTCAAGAGCTCGAAACGGACTATATTCAACAGAATTTGCGAACCGCTGGCCCGCCCCGTAGCGGTGGCCATGACGGCGCTGGCGCTTTCGGCCTGCACGACGGCGCCCCTGTCCCAAAGCGCGGTTTCCGCCAATCTCGTGCAGGAGGACGCGCACAACAAATTGCTGGCGTTGAACGTGGCGCGGGCGGTGAACCGCATGCCCATGCACTTCACGCAAATATCGGCGGTGCGTTCGGCACCTTATGGTTTTGGTTTGGGCATTCCCGGCATTGGGGCGGAATTTGCCGTTGGCGGCGATGCAGCCAGTGCCCTGACGCTGCGTCCCTCGCTGAATGCCTCGCAAAACGTGGACATCACGGTGCTCAACGAGCAGGATTTCTTCCGCGGCATCACCACGCCCGTGAAACCCTCGCTGCTGCTGTATTACCTGGACCAGGGCTGGCCCATGTCCATACTTTTGCCGGTGTTCGTGCAATCCATCGAATTCTTCGATGAAAACAACCGCCTGCGCGAGCGCGTTCGCAATGCGCCGGGCAGCGCGGAATTCCAGCGTTTTACGGACTTGCTGGCGACGCTCTTCAATTGTGAAATCGACGGCACGCCGACCGGAGAATTTGTTTACTACTCAGGCACCCTGGACGGGGCGCAATTGAAAGACCCCGCGGGTGCGGCCGCTGCCAAAAATGCCGGACTGGTGCCCGTGGCGGGCGGCAAGGTGGTGACGCAGGAAAAAGACGCCGCTGCCGGCTTTCACCTTGCTGCCGACAACGGCGATTTGAGCCTGACCATGGTGAACAAGCCCAACAGCACGGCTTGCGAGCAATACAAATTCAAGACCAGCGAGGTGCGGGACCAGGCCCGCGAGGTGTCGTCCATGGTGGCCACCAGCCGTGCCGGGGTGGACAGGGAAAATCCACCGGGATCGGCCGGACATTCAGCGCCTGCCGGCGCCGAAAAGGTGAATGCTAGGTTGGTGTTGAGGTCGCCCGAGGCCATGGTGTATTACTTGGGAGAAGTGGTCAGGTATCAGAATACAAACGGACAGCCGCTGCTGTTTGCTGACGGGCCGACGCGGGAGCGGGATTTCAAGCTCTTTGACATGCCGGTGGCAGAGCCGGACAAAAAAGTGTTTGAGTTTGATTACCAGGGGGAGACTTACTACGTTCCCCCTTACCGGCCTGCCAACCGCACGGTGCACGTGCTGTCCCTCATGACGCAAATCATGGGTTTGCAGAATCGTGGCACCACCTCGCCGGCTACGGCGAATGTGCGCATCGTGCAATAAGATTTCTTGTGTCCGTTGCAAGCGGCCTTTGCCTGGCTTGGAGTGGCGGTTTCTTCGGGATACCCGCCGTTCGCTCCGGTGACTGAATTTGCAATGGGTTTGACGCAATCCGGCCTGCGCCTTGGCATTTTTCAGTGGCGCTCGCGGGACAATCGCGCGTTTCCCATTTCAACGCTTGCAGTCTCATGAATCCCTTGGCGAACGCGCCGCTGGCCGTGCTTTGGTGGCCGGTGCTTGTGCCCACCCTGGCTTGGGCGCAGGGCACCGCGGCGCCGGCGGCCTCGGCCGCCGCGTCCGCCCAGTACTTCTCTCACCTCGACTGGGAGCTGGCCTGCGACAACACCCGCACCTGCCGCGCCGCGGGCTACCAGAAGGGTGAGGAGGCGCCGCCCGTCTCCGTGCTGCTCACGCGCAAGGCGGGCGCCGGCACGCCCGTCACCGGCCAGCTCGCCGTGGACATCACCGACGAGGCCGCGCTCAAGAAGCTGCCGGCCACGCTCAATCTCGCCATGAAGGTCAACGGCCAGTCGCTGGGCACGGTGCTGCTGCCCAAGGACGGGCTGCGCGGCCCGCTCTCCGCCGCGCAGGTGCAGGCGCTGCTGGAGGCGCTCACGCGCAGCAGCAGCATCGAGTGGAGCTTGGGCAGCCTGCGCTGGCAGCTCTCGGACAAGGGCGCGTCGGCCGTGCTGCTCAAGATGGACGACATGCAAAAGCGCCTCGGCACCGCGGGCGCGCTGGCCAGGAAGGGCGCGGCGGCCGAGTCCGGCGTGCTGCCGCCCCTGCCGGCGCCCGCTGTGGCGGTGGCGCCTTTGGCCAAGCCGCGGGCCGAGGACGCGCAGTGGCTGAAGAAAACCCCCGCCGGCCTGCTGGCCGCGCTGCGCGCCAGCCTGCCGCGCGAGGACGCCGCCGCCTGCCCCAGCCTGGTGGAAACCAAGGACGCCGACGTCGCGCTGGACGTGCAGCGCCTGTCCGACACGCGGCTGCTCGTCTCCACCTCGTGCTGGTCGGCTGCCTACAACAGCGGCGAAGGCATGTGGCTCATCAATGACAAGCCGCCGTTCAAGGCCGAGCTCGTCACCGCCTCGGCCACCGACTACAAGGACGGTCTCATTTATGCCGCCCAACGCGGCCGCGGCCTGGGCGACTGCTGGGCGCTGGAGCAATGGGCCTGGGACGGGCGCCGCTTCGTCCACGCCAAGGAGGCGACCACAGGCCTGTGCCGGGGCATGCCCGGCGGCGCCTGGGAGCTGCCTACGCTGGTGACGGACGTGCGGCGCTGAGCTTCACGGCGCCGCGCCGCACGGTCCCCCGTCTTACTGCTGCCCGCCGGAGCCTTCCTCCAGCCGCCGCAGCGCGGCGCCGGCCGACGTTTTGAGCGCATTCACCTGGGTCCTGAGCTCGCCTTTCAGCGCGTCGGACATGGTGGCGTAGCGGTTTTCGAGCTGAAACGGATCGGCGGCGAGGTCGTAGTACTCGCCCTCGCCGCTGTCGTAGAGCACGAAGTTCTGGCGCGCCGCGGTGCGCAGACCCGAGTAGGACAGGTAGACGCTGTTGACCTGCGGCGGCTGGCTCTCCAGCAAGAAGCGCTGGCGCCAGCGTGCGGGCGGCGCGCCGTTGAACAGGGGCACCAGCGAGCGGCCGTCCACGAAGGCGGGCGGCGCCACGCCGGCCAGCTCCGCGAAGGTGGGCGCGAAGTCCACGTTGCCCGTGAGCTGGCGCACCACGCGCCCGGCCGGGATGCCGGGGCCGCGCACCACCAGCGGGGCGCGGATGTTCTCCTCGAAAGCGCGGCGCTTGTCGTCGGGGATGCGGTGCTCGCCGTGGAAGAAGCCATTGTCCGACGTGAAGATCACGTAGGTGTTGGCGAGCTGCCCCGTGCTGCGCAGCGTGCGTATGAGCGCCTCCACCATGTCGTCCAGCGAGGCGGCGCACTGGCGGCGCTTGCGGTAGATGGTGTCGACCTGGCGTATGGCGGCGGCGTCCAGCAGCGGCAGGCGTTGCACCCAGCCGGGCTTGTCGCTCACGTCGGCTTCGTTGAAGTTGGGCTTGCGCGGCGCCTGCGCGCCGGGGAAGAGGTCCAGGTATTGCGGCTGCGCCACGTAGGGCTTGTGCGGCAGCACGGGGGAGACATAGAGGAAAAACGGCTTGCCCGCCGGGTCGGTCGCCGCCGTGCGCAGGAACTGCTGGGCGCGGCGCAGCAGCACATTTTGAAAATGGTCCTGCGGCTCGCCGCCGTAGCTGCGCGAGGTGCCGTTGTCGTTGACCGTGTACCAGTACTGGCTGTAGAGCGTGCCGCCCTTGCCCACCCACCAGGTGTCCCAGCCGGGCGGGATGTAGTTGCTGCCGGAGTCCTCGGAAGGGTAGTTGTTCAGGTACTTGCCCAGCATGCCGGTGCGGTAGCCCGCGCCGTGCAGCCAGGTGGCAAAGGTGGAGCTTTCCAGGCCGTCGCGGAAGAACTTGGCGAAGCCGCCGTAGTCGCCGTGGTTGTCCAGGTTGCCGTGGTTGTGGCCGAACTGCCCGCGCAGCATGGTGGCGCGCGAGGGGCAGCACAGGGTGAGGCTGATGAAGTGGTTGCGGCACTCCAGGCCCGGCTCCGTGATGAGGCGGCGCACCTTGGGCATGAGGCTGAAGATGCCGTAGTCCAGGTCGTCGGCGACGATGAACAGGATGTTGGCCCGCGCCCCGCCCGGCGGCGCCGCGCGGGCGGCGCGGGCCAGGCCCGCCGCGGGCAGCGCCAGCGCCAGGCGCCGCCGCGTGAGGTTGACGGGCTTCGCATTGCGCTGCGCGCCGGGCTTGATCTGCCGCTTCATGGCCATGCTCCTGCGGGCTCTGCCTGAGCCGGGGGCGAAGGTCCCGCAGCGCCGGATTTCGGTCCGGCACAAATTGAAACGGCACCTTTCCGCCCGGGGTGCCCGGGGCCGGCCCGGGTGGCGCGGCGGGCGTTGGGCGCGGCCGAGTGCGTCAGTCCAGCTCCAGCGCCACTTCCTCCACGCGGCGCAGCGCGCTGCCGCTGGCATCGCGCAGGGCGCGCATCTGCGCGGCCAGCGCCGCGCGCCGCTCCGGGCGCAGGCCGGCATAGCGGTTCTGGAGCTGCCAGGGGTCGGCGTAGAGGTTGTAGTACTCGCCCTCGCCGTTGGCGTACTGCACGAAGGTGCGCTGGGTGGCGGTGCGCAGCCCGGTGTAGGCCTGGTGGACGCTGTTGACCTCCGGCGGCTGGCTCTCCAGCAGCAGCATCTGGCGCCAGTCGGCCGGCGCCGCGCCGCTGAACAGCGGCACGAGCGAGCGCCCGTCCACGAAGCCGGGCGGCGTGACGCCGGCCAGCTCGGCCAATGTGGGCGCGAAGTCCGCGTTGCAGGTTATCTTCCGCGTCACCCGCCCGGCCGGGATGCCGGGGCCGCACATCACCAGCGGCACGCGTATGCACTCCTCGAAGGCGCGGCGCTTGTCGCCCGGAATGCGGTGCTCGCCGCGGAAGTAGCCGTTGTCCGAGGTGAAGACGATCACCGTGTTCTCCCACTGCCCCGTGTCGCGCAGCGTCTGCACCAGGCTTTCCACCGTGTCGTCTATCGCCAGCATGGCCTGGCGCTGGCGGCGGTAGAACTTTTCGATGCGGCTGATGGTTGGGCCGTCCAGCCGCGGCAGCCGCCGCACCCAGCCCGGCTTGTCGCTCACGTCGGCCTCGTTGAAGGAGGGCGTGCGCGGCATCTCCACGTCCGGCAGCAGGTCCAGGTAGCGCGCCGGCGCCATGGAGGGGCCGTGCGGCAGGTAGGGCGCCAGGTACAGGAAGAACGGTTTGCTGGCCGGGTCGGCCGCGGCCTGGCGGACGAACTGGTTGGCCCGCAGCGTGAGCAGGTCGTGGAAATGCTCGCGCGGGTCGCGGCCGAAAACGACGGTATTGCCGTTGTCGTTGAGCGAGTAATCGAGCTGGCGGTAATAGTCGCCGCCGTTGGGCACCACCCAGGTGTCCCAGCCCGGGGCCACGTAATTCGACCCTGCCGCCGCGATGGGATAGGCGTTGAGATATTTGCCGATGATGCCGGTGCGGTAGCCCGCGCGCTGCAGCCAGGTGGCGATGGTGGAGTCTTCCCGGCCGTCCAGGAAAAACCGTTCGAAACCGCCGTAGGGGCCCTGGTTGTCGCGCACGCCATGGTTGTGGGCAAACTGGCCGCGCAATATCGTGGCCCGCGAGGCGCAGCAAATGGCCAGGCTCACGAAATGGTTCTTGAATTCCATGCCGCGCTCGGTGACCAGCCGCTGGAGCTTGGGCATGAAGGGCAGCAATTGCATCTCCATGTCGTCCGCCAAGATGAACAGCACATTGGGCCGCCTCCCTCCCGGTGGCGCCGCCAGCACCGGTGCTGCCAGGCCGGCGGGCAAAGCCATCGCCAGCCGCCGCCGCGACATATTCACTGCTTCCATGGGATTCCTTTCCGTACTGCCAATTTAGAAATTCGGTGTGCACCCAAATGGTGAAATACCGAAAACTTCGTGCGCAAATGCGATCAATAAATGCCGACTTTCGGTCAGGATAATTGAATCGAAATTCGGCCAAATGGGTTTTTTATGAAGCCGGGGGTTTATCACGTGAAGGAGGGGCTAACTCGAAATTCGCTGAAAACTCCTGCTCCAAACGTGAGCGCGGCAATTGCAGGAGCAGGCAAGCACGCCGTGCCCGTGGTGCGGTGCGAGGAAGCGACGATTTCAGCGGTGCCTGCTCGGTACGCCGATTGCCTATGGGCGCCCACCACGAGTCCCTGGGGAGCCCATGTCCGACCCGATACTGTCCCGCGGCGTCAAGATCGCCGAGGAAGGCGAGCCGTTTCCGCGCGGCGCCACGTTCAACGGCCAAGGCGTCAACTTCGCGCTGTTCTCGGCCCACGCCACGCGCGTGGAGGTGTGCATCTACGACGACAGCGGCGAGCACGAGATCGACCGCTGGGCGCTGCCGGAATTCACCGACGAGGTCTGGCACGGCTTCGTCCCCGGGCTGCAGCCCGGCGCCCGCTACGGCTACCGCGTGCACGGCCCCTACGCGCCGCTGCAGGGGCACCGCTTCAATCCCAACAAGCTGCTGCTGGACCCGTATGCCAAGGCCGTGATGGGCGAGCTGCGCTGGGCGCCGGAACTCTTCGGCTACACGCTGGGCCACCCGGACGGCGACCTGAGCTTCGACGAGCGCGACAGCGCCCCCTTCATGCCCAAGAGCGTGGTGGTGGACTCGCACTTCAGCTGGCAGCAGAAGCTGGGCCGGCGCGTGCCCTGGGACCAGACCGTGCTGTACGAGACGCACCTGCGCGGCTTCACCATGCGCCACCCCGACGTGCCGCAGGAGCTGCGCGGCACCTTCGCGGGCCTGGCGCAGGACGCCGTGCTGGAGCGCATGCGCGACCTGGGCATCACCAGCATCGAGCTGCTGCCCGTGCAGATGTTCGTCACGCAGCAGACGCTCATCGAGAAGGGCCTCTCCAACTTCTGGGGCTACGACACGCTGGGCTTCTTCGCGCTGCACCCGGCCTACATGGCCGGGCCCTTCATCGACGAGTTCAAGCACCTCGTGGACCGCGTGCACGCGCGCGGGATGGAGCTCATCATGGACGTGGTCTACAACCACACGCCGGAGGGCAACGAGCTTGGGCCCACGCTGTGCTTCAAGGGCATAGACAACGCCAGCTACTACCGGCTCATGCCGGACGAGCCCCGTTACTACATCAACGACACCGGCACCGGCAACACGCTCAACCTGAGCCACCCGCGCGTGCTGCAGATGGTCACCGACAGCCTGCGCTACTGGGCCACGGAGATGCACGTGGACGGCTTCCGGTTCGACCTGGCCACCATCCTGGCGCGCGAGCCCTACGGCTTCGACGAGGGCGGCGGCTTTCTCGACAGTTGCCGGCAAGACCCGGTGCTCTCCACCGTGAAGCTCATCGCCGAGCCCTGGGACTGCGGCCCCGGCGGCTACCAGGTCGGCGGCTTTCCGCCCGGCTGGGCCGAGTGGAACGACCACTTCCGCGACACCGTGCGCGCCTTCTGGAAGGGCGACGAGGGCCTGGCCGCGCCGCTGTCGCGCTGCCTCACCGCCAGCGCCGACCGCTTCAACCGCCGCGGGCGCCGGCCCTGGGCCAGCGTCAACTTCATCACCGCCCACGACGGCTTCACGCTGGCCGATCTGGTGTCCTACAACGACAAGCACAACGACGCCAACGGCGAGGACAACCGCGACGGCCACAGCGACAACCGCTCCTGGAACTGCGGCGCCGAGGGGCCGACGGACGATGCCGAGGTGCTGGAGCTGCGCGCGCGCCAGCAGCGCAACCTGCTGGCCACGCTGCTGCTGTCGCAGGGCACGCCCATGCTGCTGGCCGGCGACGAGCTGGGCCGCACCCAGCAGGGCAACAACAACGCCTATTGCCAGGACAACGACCTCTCCTGGCTGCAGTGGTCCGAGGTGGACGCGCGCGGCTGGGCGCTGCAGGAGTTCACGCGGCGGCTGCTGGAGCTGCGCCGGCGCTTTCCGGTGCTGCGGCGCAAGCGCTTTCTCACCGGCCAGGCCACGGCCGAGGCGTCAGGCCAGAGCGAGGGCGTGCGCGACGTGATCTGGCTGTCGTGCGACGGCTCGGAGATGGACGCCGCGCATTGGGACGACCCGCACACCCGCTGCCTGGGCATGCTGCTGGACGGCCGCGCGCCCTCCAGCGCCGTGCCTCGCGCCGCGCACGACGCCAGCGTGCTGCTGCTGTTCAACGCCTGGCACGAGCCCGTGCACTTCACCTTGCCCGCGCACCCGCAGCCGGACGGCCAGTGGCTGGTGCTCATGGACACAACCGAGCCGGACGCGCCCGCGCATGCCCTGCCGGCCGGGGAGAAGGTGGCCGTGGGCGGCCGCGCGTTCGCGCTGCTCGCCAGTGGGGAGTAGGGCGCCGCCGGGCGCTCAGGCCGCAGTGCTCAGGCCGCGGCGCAGGGCCGGGCGAAGCAGGGCACGGCCGCGGCGTGCAGGCCCTGCATCTCCTGCATGAGGATGAGCGTGGAGATGTCCTCGAACGCGTCGCCGGGCAGGCGGCGGCTGTAGTCGAAGCCCCACTTCTGGAACAGCGGGCGCCAGTAGGCCTCGCCGGCCGGGGTGAAGGTGAGATCGCCGTCGTCGTCGATCTCGTACTGGATCTCGGCGGGCAGCACGTGGTCGGCGAACTCGGCCAGGGAAAGCGCCGCAACTTCGGTGTTCATCGTGGTCCTGTCTGAAGGTGGGTTCATGCAGGGCCGCAGTGTGGGGTGCGCGCGGGCGCCGGCCTGCCGTCCAACGCCGACGCCGCGCGTAGGCGTTTGCCGACAAGCCGGGTCGGCCGGCGCCGCATGGGCGTGGCTGGTGTGCTGCCTGGCCCGCGCGTGCGGCACGGCGCCCGCACGCCGCTGCCCGTACGGCGCGCGGCCCTGGCCGCCGCCCCTGGCGCCGGCCGCGTCAGGCCAGGGCCGGACCCGCGCCGGCTTCCAGCCGGAACGTCGCCACCACGCTGGTCAAGCGCTCGGCCTGCTGGCGCAGGCTCATGGCGGCGCCGGCGGACTGCTCCACCAGCGCGGAGTTCTGCTGCGTGCTGGCGTCGAGCTGCTGCACGGTGGCGTGCACCTGGCCGATGTCGCCGCTTTGCGCGCCGGCGGCGTCGCTGATCTCGCCGATGAGCTCGGCCACGCGGCGCACGCCGTCCACGATCTCGCCCATGGTGGTGCCGGCCTCGCTCACCAGCCGCGCGCCGTTGCCCACCTTCTCCACGCTGTTGCCGATGAGGTCCTTGATCTCGCGCGCCGCTTCCGAGCTGCGCTGCGCCAGGGCGCGCACCTCGCCGGCCACCACGGCAAAGCCCCGGCCCTGCTCGCCGGCGCGCGCGGCTTCCACCGCGGCGTTGAGCGCGAGGATGTTGGTCTGGAAGGCGATGCCGTCGATGGTCCCGATGATGTTGGCGATGCGCTTGGAGCTGGCGTCTATGTCCTGCATGGTCGTCACCACCTGCGCCACCATGGCGCCGCCGCGCGAGGCGACCTCGGCGGCCTTGCCGGCCAGGCGGCTGGCGACCTGCGCCGACTCGGCGCTGCTGCCCACCGTGCCGCTGAGCTGCTGCATGGAGGCCGCGGCGCGCTGCAGGCTGGCCGCGGTGCTGGCCGTGCGCTGCGAGAGGTCGGTGTTGCCGCTGGCGACCTCGGCGCTGGCGAGCTGGATGCTTGAGGCGGCTTCGCGCACCTGGCCCACCAGGCGGCGCAGGTGCGACTGCATGTCGCCCAGCGCCGACAGCAGCCGCGCCGTCTCGTCGCGGCCGCTCACGGGCGGCGGCGTGCTCAGGTCGCCCTGGGCGATGCGCCGCGCCAGCGCCACGGCCTCGTCCAGCGGGCCGCACACCGAGCGCAGCGTCAGCGCCATCAGCGGCAGGAAGATGGCCAGCACGCCGCCCACCAGCGCCAGGCGCAGCCGCGAGGCCAGCGCCATGCCGTCGGCCAGTTGCGCGCGCGTGGCGGCCTCGTTGGCGAGCTGGGCCTGCTGCAGCGCCTCGCTGGTGGCCTGCAGCTCCTTGACGGTGTCGTCGGCCGTCGAGGCGTAGGCCAGCGCGGCGGAGGCGTCCATCTGAGCGGCCTGCAGCTTCTCGGCGATGGGCGTGATCACGTCGGCGTACTCGCCGGCGAGCTTTTGCTGCTTGTCCACCAGTGCGGCGATGTCCGCGGCCTGGTTGCTGGCCTCCAGCAGCGCCTGGCCGCTTTTCTTGAAGTCGGCCAGCCGCGCCTTCCACTGCGCGAAGTAGGTTTCGACCTCGCTGGGGTTGGAGACGGCCTGGGCGATCATCGCGGCCTCGAAGCGCCGCAGCGCCGACAGCGACTCGCGCAAGGACCCGGCGGCGGCGCTGGCCGCGGTGGCCTGGTCGAACAGCCGGGAGACGGTGGAGATGCTGCTGGCCGTGGAGGCCCAGCCCCAGACGCCTACGACCACCAGGGCGGCGGTCACCAGCGTCATGACCAGCAAAAAGCGGGTACGGATGGAAATCTGGCGAAGCTTGGACATGGGATGTGTCGTGGTCCGTCCGATGCCGGTTGGCGGCATCGGGTGATGCGAATGCGCCCGCGGGTGGTGTTCCCTGAGGCAACAGGCCGCCGAAAGAGTTGTGCTTGCTTTCGGCGGAAGGCGCGCGGACAACGCAAGTTCCGTTCACAGCGCGGGCTGGTTGGTCCCGCAACCGATCATCCCGATCGGTCATGTCGCGCGCCTGTCAAGCACCATTATGGGTGGAAACAGGTGCGCCCGCACCAGCCTGGGGCTGGTGTTTCCCCTGGGCGGCTTACGCCAAGGAGAGTTTGGCGCCGCGGCCGCCGCGCGCCGGCGTGGCCGCGCGGGCGGGCACGGGCTTGGGTGCGTGCTGCCGCGCGGCCTTGCGCAGCTCCACGGCGTTGACTTCGGCCACGGTGGCCTCGCCCGGCGAGAGCCGGAACATGCGCATGGAGTTGCGCACCGCTTCCACCTGGCGCTCCAGCGAGTGCGCGGAGGCTGAAAGCTCCTCCACCATGGCCGCGTTCTGCTGCGTGATGGTGTCCAGGTGCGTGACGGCCTCGTTGATCTGCGAGAAGCCGCGCTGCTGCTCGGAGGCGGCCAGGCGGATGTGCTCCAGCGTGCGGCTCACGTCGGTCACCGAGCGCAGCGCGCCTTCCATGCGGGCGCGCGCGTCGGCGGCGCGCTGCGTGCCGTCGGCCACGCGCGAGGACGATTCGGTGATGAGCGCGCGAATCTCGTGCGCCGCCGTGGTAGTACGCTGCGCCAGCGAGCGCACCTCGCCCGCGACGATGGCAAAGCCCCGGCCCTGCTCGCCGGCACGCGCGGCCTCGACCGCGGCGTTGAGCGCCAGGATGTTGGTCTGGAAGGCCACGTCCTCCACCACTTTCATGATGTCCTCGATGCGGCGCGAAGAGGCGGCGATGTCCTGCATGGTGTCGGAGACGGCCTGCACCGCCTCGAAACTGCGCTGCGCGATCTCGGCCGTGGCGCTGGCCTGGCGCGCCCCCTCGCCGGCGGCGTCGGCGCTCTGGCGCGCGGTGCTGCTGATCTCCTCCATGGAGGCGGCGGTCTGCTGCAGGCTGCTGGCCTGCGACTCGGTGCGCGTGGCCAGCTCGTCGTTGCCCGCGGCGATCTCGGTGGAGGCCAGGTCCGTCTGCTGCACGCCCGTGCGCGTGTCGCTCACCACGGCGCGCAGGTTGACAGAGAGCTGCTTGAGCGCCTGCTGTAGCTCGCCGGCCAGGCCGGGCGAGCCGGTTTGCACGGGGCAGGCGAGGTCGCCGGAGGCCAGGCGGTAGGCCTGGTCCAGCACGCCGTGCAGCGGGGCCATGGTCTGACGCCACAACAGCCACGAGGCCAGCGCCGCCACGGGAAGGGCGGCCACCCAGCCGCCGGCGGGCAGCCCCTGCGCCGCGGCGGCCACGGCCACGGCGGCGCCGACCTGCAGCGCCGCGATGCGGCCGGCCGGACCGGGCTTGAGCGCGGCCAGCATGCGGCCTGCCAGATCCGTGCGCCGCACGGCGCCCCGGTGCAGCGCCAGACCGCGGCGGCCCTGGTGCGCGTCCTCGCGCATGCGGGCATACAGCGCTTCGGCCGCCTGCACCTCGGCGCGCTGCGGCGCCGTGCGCACCGACAGGAAGCCGACGATGCGCTCCCCGTCCCTCATGGGCGTGGCGTTGGCCCGCACCCAGTAGTGGTCACCGTCCTTGCGTCGGTTCTTCACCAGCCCTGTCCACGGCAGGCCGGACCCGATGGTGGCCCACATGTCGCGAAAGGCCTCCTCCGGCATGTCCGGGTGGCGCACGATGTTGTGCGGCTGGCCCAGCAATTCGCTCTCGGTGAAGCCGCTGACCTCGATGAACGCCGCGTTGCAGTAGGTGATGCGGCCCTTGAGGTCGGTCACGGACACCAGGGTTTGATCCGCGGGAAAGGAATATGCCTTTTGGCTGACCGGTGAATTGTTTCGCATGTTTTTCCGGCAATGGGACTTGAGGTGGAAATTGCCTTTGTTTTAGGCAATTCTGTCCGGAAATATGTATGCCTGAATACTGCGGATCACAGGCAAAATTATAGTGTTTGTGTCCGGGCTCCGTGGTTATCGGATAAGTTGCCTGGGAACGTAAGGCGTGAATGTTTCGAAATTGTTAAAGCGCGGATCAGGTCAATAAGCAGGGCTATGGAAAGCGATGAAGAAAATAGTTCTCCCGTCTGACATGGATCAAAGTGCCCGCGGCGGCAGCTGATCCGGCCCGCTGTCCCCTGGGGAATTCCCCGGGGGGTTCGGGGGAGCCTGCCCCGCGGGTGGGTCTGTGCCCGCCAGTGTCCCCGTGGCCGCACGCGTGTGCACCCAGGGCATTCTCGACTGGGCCGGGCATGGTCGGAACAGATATTTCAGCCGGGATCGCCGTTGAGAATCGAGTTTGCCGATATTTTATGGACGCCTGAAATATTCGTGATTTCAGGCAGAGTGTTCGATCCTCAAAAAGCCTTGGGGATAGGCTTTGGGTGCTGCAATGGAATTTCCAGGCGCCGGGGGGCGGAAAATGGAAATTCAAGCCGCGTTTGCATGTGGAGCGAGCGGCCGTGCGCGTGCTAGACGATTGCCAGCGGCTGTTTGTCGTCAGGCGGCGGAAACAGCGCGTCCAATTCGGTCAGCGCCTGCTCGTCCAGCGTGATGGCGCCGGCAGTCGCGTTCTCGCGCAAGTGCTGCTCGCGCACCGCTTTCGGAATGGCGACGACGTCGCCACGCTGCAGCAGCCAGGCCAGCGCCAGTTGCGCCGGCGTGGCGCCCAGGCGGCGGGCGATGGGCAGCAACTGCGGCTCGGCCGCCAGCGCGCCCTGGTCCATGGGGCAATAGGCCATGAAGGGCAGCCCGCGCTCGCGCTGCCAGGGCACGAGGTCGAACTCGATGCCGCGCTGCGACAGCGAGTAATACACCTGGTTCACGGCGCAGGCGCTGCCGCCGGGCACGCGCCACAGCGCCTTCATGTCGTCGAGGTCGAAGTTGCTCACGCCCCAGTGCGCGACGTGTCCGCGCGACTGCAGCGCCTCGAAGGCGGCCACCGTGTCGCGCAGCGGGTGCGAGCCGCTCCAGTGCAGCAGGTACAGCTCCAGCCTGTCCAGCTGCAGCCGCCGCAGGCTGCGCTCGCAGGCCTGGGGCAGGCCCTGGAGGCTGGCGTTGTGCGGGTAGACCTTGCTGACGATGGTCAGCTCCTCGCGCCGCACGTCGCCGGCGCGCAGCGCCTCGGCCAGCGCCTGGCCCAGCACCTCCTCGGCGCCGCCTTCGCCGTACATCTCGGCGGTGTCGAACAGCCGCACGCCCAGCTCCAGCGCCTGGCGCACGGCCTTGACCTCGGCCGCGCGGCTGCGCGGCGACTCGCCGTAATGCCAGGTGCCCAGGCCCAGGGCGGGCAGTGCAGTGCCGTTGGGAAGCGTGACGGTGCGCATGGCGTGCTCCTGGAGCGTGGCGATGCGCGCCATCCTAGCCCCGGGGGTCAGCCGAGCTGGGCGTGCGCCGCGGCGGGCTGGGCGTCGTCGGTCGCTTCCTCGTCCTGCGCCTGGCCCTGGCCTTCCCAGCGGTCCACGATGGCCGTGGCGATGCCGTTGCCGATCACGTTGGTGGCGGTGCGGCCCATGTCCAGGAACTGGTCGATGCCCATGATCAGCAGCAGCCCGGCCTCAGGCAAGCCGAACAGCGGCAGCACCGCGGCCACCACCACCAGCGAGGCGCGCGGCACGCCGGCAATGCCCTTGCTGGAGACCATGAGCACCAGCAGCATGGTGATCTGCGCGGTCAGCGACATCTCCACGCCGAAGGCCTGCGCCACGAAGAGCGCTGCAAAGGCCTGGTACATCATGGAGCCGTCGAGGTTGAACGAGTAGCCCAGCGGCAGCACGAAGCTGGCAATGCGCCGGCGCACGCCGAAGAGCTGCAGTTGCTCCAGCATCTTGGGATAGGCCGACTCGCTGCTGGCCGTTGAGAAGGCCACCAGCACCGGCTCACGCAGCAGGCCCAGCAGCCGCTTCATGGCCCGCGGACCCAGCACCAGGGCGCCGGCGGCGATCATCACCAGCCACAGCACGGCCAGCGCGACGTAGAAGCCGCCAATGAACTTGCCGTAGGTCAGCAGCACGCCCAGGCCCTGCGTGGTCACCACCGAGGCGATGGCGGCAAACACGCCCAGCGGGGCGAACTTCATCACGAAGTCGGTGAGCTTGAGCATGATGTTCACCAGCTCCTCCACGAAGCGCACCGTGGTGGTGGTGGCGTCACTCGGCAGCGCGGCGATGGCAAAGCCGAAGAACAGCGAGAACACCAGGATCTGCAGGATGGCGTTGGTGGCCATGGCCTGAGCGATGCTGGTGGGAAAGACCTGCGTGACGAAGTCCGCCAGGTTGAGCGCCGAAGTCTTCAGCCCGGAAGTTGCGCTCACATCCGGCAGCGGCAGGTTGAGCGCCGCGCCGGGCTGGAACAGGTTGACGAAGACCAGACCCAGACCCAGCGACACCAGTGAGGCGGTGATGAACCAGGTGAGCGCCTTGGTGCCCACGCGGCCGACCATGCGCGCGTCGCCCATGCTGGCCACGCCGGCCACCAAGGTGGCGAACACCAGCGGCGCCACCACCATCTTGATCATGCGCAGGAACACGTCGGTGACGATGTTGAAGTAGCGCGCGGTGTCCTTGGCCGCGGCGGCGTCGGGTGCCCAAGCGTGGCAGGCGTAGCCGGCGGCCACGCCCAGCACCATGGCCACCATGATCTGGCGCACCAGGGGGTTCATTTTCTTCACGGGAATGTCTCCAGGCAGCGGCCCGGTGCCGCGGGTGGGCACGGGCCGTCGGTTGCCCCGGGGCCGGGGCTTTGTGGGTCAGGTCGGCGAGGCGGGACGGCTTACAGGCTCAGCGGCTGCGGCTGCGTCAGCGCCTCGGGGCGCAGCAGGTGGTCCAGTTGCGCCTGGGTCAGCAGGCCCTTGTCGAGGACGATGCGGTAGACGCTGCCGCCGGTGGCGTGCGCCTCTTGCGCCACGGCGGTGGCCTGCTTGTAGCCGATGTACGGGTTCAACGCGGTGACCACGCCGATGGAGTCGCGCACCAGGGCCGCGAGGTGGTCGCGGTTGGCGGTGATGCCGTCCACGCAGCGCTCGGCCAGCGTCAGGCAGCCGTTGCGCAGGTGGTTGACGCTCTTGAACAGGCTGTGCGCGATGATGGGCTCGAAGGCGTTGAGCTGGAGCTGGCCCGCCTCGGCGGCGAAGCTCACCGTGATGTCGTTGCCGATCACTTCGAAGGCGATCTGGTTGACCACTTCCGGGATCACCGGGTTGACCTTGCCCGGCATGATGGACGAGCCCGCCTGCATGGCCGGCAGGTTGATTTCGCCCAGCCCGGCGCGCGGGCCGCTGGAGAGCAGCCGCAGGTCGTTGCAGGTCTTGGAGAGCTTGACCGCCACGCGCTTAAGCACGCCCGACAGCTGGACGAAGGCGCCGCAATCCTGGGTGGCTTCGATGAGGTTGGGGGCCGTGATCAGGTCGATGCCCGTGGCCTCGGCCAGGCGCTCACGCACCCTCGCGGCGTAGTCGGGGTGGGCGGTGATGCCGGTACCGATGGCCGTGCCGCCCAAGTTGATCTCGTGCACCAGGGCCACGGCCTCGCGCAGGCGCTGCTCGTCCTCGCCCAACATGGTGGCGTAGGTGGAAAACTCCTGGCCCAGGGTCATGGGCACGGCGTCCTGCAGCTGCGTGCGGCCCATCTTGAGCACGTCGGCGAACTCCTCGGCCTTGCGCTCGAAGGCGCGGCGCAGCACGGCCATGGCCTCGATCAGGCGCAGGATGCCGAAGTGCGCCGCCACCTTCAGCGCGGTCGGGTAGACGTCGTTGGTGCTCTGGCTGAGGTTGACGTGGTCGTTGGGGTTGAGGTGCTGATAGTCGCCCTTGGCATGGCCGAGCAGCTCCAGCGCGCGGTTGGCGATGACCTCGTTGGCGTTCATGTTGGTCGAGGTGCCGGCGCCGCCCTGGATGACGTCCACCACGAACTGCTCGTGCAGCTTGCCCTCGCGCAGCTCGCGGCAGGCGTTCACGATGGCGTCGGCGCGCTGGGCGTCGAGCAGGCCCAGGTCCTGGTTGGCGCGGGCCGCGGCCTCCTTGATGCAGGCCAGGGCCTTGATCAGATCGGGGTAGATCGCGATGGACGTGCCGCTGATGGGGAAGTTTTCCACGGCGCGCAGGGTATGCACGCCGTAGTAGGCCTGGGCCGGAACTTCGCGCCCGCCCAACAGGTCATGCTCGGTGCGGGTTGCGTTCTCAACGGGGGTAACGGAGACGGAAGCTTGGGTGCTCATGGCTGGTTGGGCAAGAGTCCGGGCTTCGGCGCGGCGCCAGTGCCGCGGCGTTTTCGTTGCTCTTTCCATGCCCGGCAGCGTAGGCAGCGGCCCCTGGGGCGTCCAATGACGATGCGGCGCGCGGCGATGCACGCCGCACATGGCCTTGCGCGGCGCGCATGGCCTCTTGCGCGCCACGCATGACATGCGCGCCGCGCGCGGCGGCCCCATGCGGGCCGCGCGGGCCTGCGCCGCCGCGCGGGTTGGGGCTTTCCCTAGGAGGCGGGCTACGCCGAGGGCGGCAGGCCGTCCTGCAGCGCGGCCCAGGCCTGCAGCGCGCGCGGCTTGGTGGTCTCGGCGCGGCGGTACAGGCGCGTCTCCAGCTCCAGGGCCCAGCTCTCGTCACCGGCCGGGACGAGCTCGCCGCTGTCGAGCTCGCGCCGTATGAGGCTGGCGGGCATCCACGCCACGCCGTGTCCGGCCTTGACCAGCGGCTTGAGGCCTTCGGCAATCGGGTTCTGGTAGCAGCAGCGCAAGTACACGCCATGCTGCTGGCGCTGCTTGAGCGCGAAGTCGGCCGCCTGGCCCAGCATGGTGTCGGGCCCGTAGGCCAGGTAGGGCAGGGGCTGGCGCCGCGTGCCGGGCAGGGCGAACAGGGGTTGGCCTTGCGTGTCGGCCTTGCTCACGGGCAGGAAGCGCTCGCTGCTGAGCAGCACCGAGGGAAAGCGCTCCGGGTCCAGCATGGCCGAGACGGCCGGGTGCGCGTAGGCCAGCATCAGGTCGCAGCTCCCCTCCACCAGGGCTCGCACGCAGCTGTGCATGTTCTCCGGCACCAGCCGCACGTCAAACGGCCCAATGCGCTGCTGGCAGGCCTGCAGCCAGTGCGGGAAGCACACCACCGACAGCGTCTGCAGCGACGTGATGGTCACCGCGTCGTTGCTGGGTTGCAGCCGGTCGCGCAAGTCGTCACGCACCTCCAGCAACTGGCGCACGATCTCCTCGGCCGTGTCGCGAAACACCATGCCCGCGGGTGTGAGCGACGTGGGGTATGCACTGCGGTCTACCAGGGGCACACCTACCCACAGCTCCAGGGCCTTGATGCGCCGGCTCAACGCCGATTGCGTGCAAAACCGCTCGGCCGCGGTCCGGGAAAAGCTGCGCGTGCGCGAAAGGCTCAGCAGGTCTTCGAGCCACTTGAGTTCCATGAAAGTCCCGTCCTGTACGCCGCCGGGCTGCTTTGGCAAAGGCGCCCGCGAAAAAAGCCCGGCAGTCTAGCGACCCGCGGCGCATATCCCCATTCGACGGCCATGCGCCTTTCCATGCTGGGGCGTCCTACCCATGGGAGGAAGCTGCCCGCCCCGGCTCCGGGACATGCTTTTGTTGAAGGCGGGCGATAACTTCAAGCTCACAGTTTGAAAATATTTGTTTCGCAACTCGTTGCCGTCGATAAAAACAGCATGAGCAAATTGAGTGGATTCGGTAAAAAACTCCATTGGTTCGCAAGTAATTCCAGTCTTGATGCATTTACCTAACATTTGTTTCCATTTTTCGATGACGCCCCCTATTTGATTGATGGTGCTCCGTGTAGCCGTTCGTATAAGTTGGCGCCCAGGTGGAGAGTTTCAGCAAGAAGCAGTAGAAGGCACGGAAGTAAATCCATTCCAAGTGTTTGCCCCGGTTGATATTCCGGGGTATGCATTGCTGCGTGCTGATTTTTATTTTCTGGGGTGGCGACTTTCTCGCAAGGCGCAAAACATTTCCGGGTTCAAACCGAGATGCGGGCCCGAGGGTGATTTGCGGCCATCGGTGAATCGTTTTGGAAGAGGGAGCGTATGAAATACATGGTGAATGCAGTGCGCAAAGCGGCAGCGGCGTCCCTGGTGGGCGCAGCCGGCTTGCTCTTGACGGCCTGCGGCGGAGGAGACGAGGCGTCCCAGCAGTCGGTTTCGACAGCGCAAGGACTGGAGCAGGCCACCGCGGCCAAGGGCGAGCGCCAAGTGGCGCGCAAGCTGCTGCGCCGCTATGCGAAAAAAGGCGTCACGTCCATGGCGCTGTCGGCGGACGGCACGGTGGTGGCCGTGGCGCGGGCCGACGGCAAGGTACGGGTGCTGGACACCGGCAACGGCGCGGACGTCTCCAAGTTCAGCATCGACATCGGCACGGTGGCCACCGGCATCGTGATCAACAACACGAGCAACTACCTCGCCGTGGTGGGCCGCGACAGCGAAGTGCACGTCTTCGACTACGCCAGCGGCAAGAAGCTGCTCACGCTCAACGGCCACGAGCATCCCATACGCAACATCGCGCAAAGCCCGGACGGCAGCCTCATCGCCACCGTGGGCGAGGAAACGCGGGTGATGGTCTGGCGCGCCGCCACCGGCAAGCTGGCCAAGGTCTTCAGCGGCCACGCCGGCTTCGTGAACTCGGTGGCCTTCAGCCCGGACGGCGCGCTGCTGGCCAGCGGCGACGCGGCCGGGCGCATCCTGGTGTGGAACGTGGCCACCGGCAAGCTCGTCTACACGCTGCGCGGCCATGCCGACGAGGTCAACGACCTGGCCTTCCGCCCCGACGGCAAGGTGCTCGCCAGCGCGGGCGTGGACGGCCAGGTGCTGCTGTGGGACCTCTCACAAGGCGTGCGCACCCAGGCCTTCTCCGGCCACAAGGCGAGCGTGCGCAGCGTGGCCTTCAACGCGGACGGCAGCGTGCTGGCCAGCGGTGGCGAGGACGGGCAGATCTTTGTCTGGAACATGGCCTCAGGCCAGTTGGACAAGCAGCTCAGCGCCACCACCGCAGCCGTCAACGCGCTGCTGTTCGACAGCAAGAACAAGAACCTGCTGTTTGCCGGCAACGACGACAACCGCCTGGTGCGCTGGAACGTGGCCAGCGGCGTGGGCAGGTAGCACCGAGAACAAGGGCAGTCCCCATCCACCAGGCGCCTTGGGCGCGCCTGGGGTTGGGCCTCGCCTGCCCGGCACAAGCGACAGACCACAAATCAGGAGTTGAGCCATGAGGCCAGCCGCCAGTTCCCGGGGAAGGTATGCAGCGCAACAGTTGCTGCTGTGGTTGATGGCATGGCTCCTGGGCCTGCTGTGCTGGGCGCGCCCGGCGCAGGCGGCCGACCCGGCCCAGGGCCCGGGCGGCCCCATCCTGGTGCTGACCAACGGCTCTTCCGACTTCGGCACCTACTACGCCGAGATCCTGCGCAACGAGGGGTTCAACCTCTTCACCGTCGCGGACGTCTCCACCGTTTCAGCCGCCACGCTGGCCAGCTACGACGTGGTGCTGCTGGCCAAGACGCCGCTCACCGCCACGCAGGTGGCTACGCTCAGCACCTGGGTCAACGGCGGCGGCAACCTCATCGCCATGGCGCCGGACGCGCAGCTCGCCCCGCTGCTGGGCCTCGCGCCCACCGGCGCCACGCTGGCCGAGGCCTACCTGCAGGTGGACACCGCCACCGGCGTGGGCAACGGCATCGCGGGCCAGACCATGCAGTACCACGGCGTGGCCGACCGCTACGCGCTGAGCGGCGCCGCCGCGCTGGCCACGCTCTACAGCAGTGCCACGGCCGCCACCACGAGCCCGGCCGTGACGCTGCGCAGCGTGGGCGCGGGCCGGGCGGCGGCCTTCACCTACGACCTGGCCACCTCCATCGTCTATACCCGCCAGGGCAACCCGGCCTGGGCCACGCAGGAACGCGACGGCTTCACGCCCATACGCTCGGACGACAAGTACTTCGGCAACGCCGCCGCCGACGCCCAGCCTGACTGGGTGGACCTGGCCAAGGTCACCATTCCGCAGGCCGATGAGCAGCAGCGGCTGCTGGCCAACCTCATCACCACCATGAACCTCGCGCGCAAGCCGCTGCCGCGGTTCTGGTACTTCCCCAACGGGCACAAGGCCGTGGTCGTCATGACCGGCGACGACCACGGCAACAACGGCACGGCGGGTCGCTTCGACTACTTCAAGTCCGTGAGCCCTGCGGGCTGCTCGGTGGCCAACTGGGAATGCGTGCGCGGCACGTCCTACATGTTTCCCAACACGCCGCTGAGCGATGCCCAGGCCGCCCAGTACACCCAGGACGGCTTCGAGGTCGGCCTGCACATCAACACCAGTTGCGGCGACTTCACCGCCGCCTCGCTGGACGGCATCTACGCCACGCAGCGCGGCGACTGGGTGGCCAAGTACGCCAGCGTCCCGCCGCCCAGCACGCAGCGCCACCATTGCATTGCCTGGAGCGACTGGAGCACCGCCGCCGAAACGCAGCTCAAGTACGGCATGCGGCTGGACACCAGCTACTACTTCTGGCCGCCGGGCTGGGTGGACGACGTGCCGGGCCTCTTCACCGGTTCGGCCATGCCCATGCGCTTCATGAAGCTCGACGGCAGTTTCGTGGACGTCTTCCAGGCCGCCACGCAGATGACCGACGAGTCCGGCCAGACCTACCCCTACACCATCAACACCCTGCTGGACCGCGCGCTGGGCGCCGAGGGCTACTACGGCGCCTACGTCATCAACGCCCACACCGACGTGGCGCTCATTCCCGAGGCGCAGACCACGGTCACCGCGGCCCAGGCGCGGGGCGTGCCCGTCATCTCCGCGCGCCAGATGCTGACCTGGCTGGATGCGCGCAACGCGTCCTACTTCGCCGCCATGGCCTGGAATGGGAGCGCGCTCAACTTCAGCGTCTCGCGCGCCGCCGCGGCCACGGGGCTGCAAGGCATGCTGCCGCGCCGCTCCGGCAACGACGTGCTCGTCGGCATCGTGCGCGGCGGCACCGCCGTGCCGTTCACCCTCAAGGTGATCAAGGGCGTGGAGTACGCCTTCTTCGCCGCGGACACCGGCAGCTACACCGCCAGCTACGGCGTGGACACCAGCGGCCCGCTCGTCTCGTCCACGGTGCCGGCCGCCGGCGCCACGGGTGTAGGCATCTACGGCACCGCCAGCGCCACCTTCAACGAGGCGCTGGACCCGGCCTCCGTCAACACCACCACGGCGGAGCTGCGCAACGCGGCCAATACCGTCGTGCCCGCGGCGGTGGCCTACAACGCGGCCAACAACAGCGTGACGCTCACGCCCTCGGCGCCGCTGGCGGGCTCCACCACCTACACCGTCACGCTGCGCGGCGGCACGGCCGACCCGCGCATCAAGGACCTCGCGGGCAACCCCATGGCTGCCAACGCGTCATGGAGCTTCACCACGGTGGCCGCCGCCAGCGTGCAGGACTGCCCCTGCAGCGCCTGGTCCAGCACGGCCACGCCCGCCAGCCCGTCGGTCAACGACCCGGGCGCGGTGGAGCTGGGCGTGAAGTTCCGCGTGGACGTGGACGGCGTCGTCACCGGCGTGCGCTTCTACAAGGGCACGGGCAACACCGGCACGCATATCGGCAACCTCTGGAGCTTGGGCGGCACGCGGCTGGCCACGGCCACCTTCGGCAACGAGACGGCCAGCGGCTGGCAGGAGGTGCAGTTCGCCACCCCCGTGCAGGTGACGGCCAACACCGTCTACGTCGCTTCCTACTACGCGCCCAACGGCCACTATGCGGGCGACAACAATTTCTTCGCCAACACCGGCGTGGACAAGGCGCCCGTACACCTGCTGCAAAACGGCGTGAGCGGCGGCAACGGGGTCTATGCCTACGGCAGCAGCTCCAGCTTCCCGTCGCAGACCTGGATGGCCAGCAACTATTGGGTGGACGTGGCCTTCACGCCGGCCAACGCCGGCCCGGATACCACGCCGCCCACCGTCACGGCCACCGCGCCGGCCAACAGCGCCACCGGCGTGGCCACCACGGCCAGCGTGACCGCCACGTTCAGCGAGGCGCTGGACGCCACCACGGTGAGCGCCGGCACCTTCGAGCTGCGCGATGCCAACGGCGTGCTGGTGCCCGCCGCGGTCAGCTACAACGCCGCCAGCCGCACCGCCACGCTGGCGCCCAACGCGACGCTGGCGGCCTCCAGCAGCTACACGGCCACGGTCAAGGGCGGCGCCGCCGATCCGCGCGTCAAGGACGTGGCCGGCAACGCGCTGGCCACCAGCCTGGCCTGGACCTTCGCCACCGCGGCACCGCCGCCCGGCTGCGCCAATCCCGCCAACGCCATCGTGGCCGAGAACTGCCTGGCCGGCAGCCCGGCCTCGGAGTGGGACATCAGCGGCGCGGGCGACAGCAGCATCCAGGGTTTTGCCACGGACATCAGCGTCAACCGCGGCGGCACGGTGAGCTTCAAGGTCAACACCACGGCCAGCAGCTACCGCTTCGACATCTACCGGCTGGGCTGGTATGGCGGCGCCGGTGCGCGCAAGGTGGCGACGGTCAACCCGTCGGCCACGCTGCCGCAGAGCCAGCCGTCCTGCCTGACGCAGCCCGGCAGCGGCCTCATCGACTGCGGCAACTGGGCCGTCTCCGGCTCGTGGACCGTCCCGGCCACCGCGGTATCGGGCATCTACATCGCCCGCCTGGTGCGCAACGACACGGGCGGCGCCAGCCACATCGCCTTCGTGGTGCGCGACGACGGCTCGGCCGCCGACATGGTGTTCCAGACCTCCGACACCACCTGGCAGGCCTACAACAACTGGGGCGGCAACAGCCTCTACCAGGGCTCGCCGGGTACCAACCCCGCGCGCGCTTACAAGGTCAGCTACAACCGGCCGTTCAACACCCGGGCGGTGGACGGCGGCCAGGACTGGATCTTCGCCAACGAGTACCCCATGGTCCGTTGGCTGGAAGCCAACGGCTACAGCCTGACCTACATCAGCGGCGTGGACACCGACCGCAGCGCCGCGCTGCTGCAAGGCCGCAAGGCATTCCTCTCGGTGGGGCACGACGAGTACTGGTCCGGCCAGCAGCGCGCCAACGTGGAGGCCGCCCGCGCCGCGGGCATGCACATGGCCTTCTTCAGCGGCAACGAGGTGTTCTGGAAGACGCGCTGGGAATCCAGCATCGACGCCTCCGGCACGCCCTACCGCACGCTGGTGTCCTACAAGGAGACGCATGCCAACGCGCGCATCGACCCCACCGGCATCTGGACGGGCACCTGGCGCGACGCGCGCTTCTCGCCCCCGGCCGACGGTGGCCGGCCGGAGAACGCGCTCACCGGCACCATCTTCATGAACAACGACACCGGCGTGTACTACGGCATCACCGTGCCGCCGGCCGAGGGGCTGCTGCGCCTGTGGCGCAACACCGCCGTGGCCACGCGCGCCGCTTCCAACCAGTCGTCCTCGCTGCCCACGGGCGTGCTGGGCTACGAGTGGGACGCCGAGCTGGACAACGGCGCCCGCCCGCCGGGCCTGTTCCGGCTGTCGCAGACCAGCATCACCAGCAACGGCGCACTGCTGGACAACGGCTCCACCTTCGGCAACGGCACGGTCACGCACGCGCTGACGATGTACCGGCACGCCAGCGGCGCACGGGTGTTCGGCGCCGGCACCATCCAGTGGAGCTGGGGCCTGGACGCCACGCACGACCTGCCGCGCGGCGCCACCGCCACGGTGGACCAGAGCATGCAGCAGGCGACCGTGAACCTGTTCGCCGACATGGGCGTGCAGCCCGGCACGCTGCGCTCGCCGCTGACGGCGGCCACGCCGTCGGGCGACGCCACGGCACCGACCGTGACCATCACCGCCCCGGCCGCCGGTACCAGCGTCACCGTGGGCAGTACCGTGACCTTCACGGGCACCGCGGCCGACACCGGCGGCCAGGTCGCCGGCGTGGAGTACTCCACCGACGGCGGCAGCACCTGGCACCCGGCCACCGGCCGCGCCAGCTGGACCTTCAGCTGGAAGCCCACCGCCGCCGGCACGGCCAACGTGCTGGTGCGTGCGGTGGACGACAGCGGCAACATGCCGCTGCCGGGGTCGGCCTCCAGCCGCTCCATCACGGTGGCGGCGCTCAACTGCCCGTGCTCGGCCTGGCCGGCCACCGCCGCACCCGCCGTGGCCAATTCAACCGACACGCGCGTGCTCAACGTGGGCGTGAAGTTCCGTGTGGACGTCAACGGCTACATCAAGGGCATTCGCTTCTACAAGGGGCTGCTCAACACCGGCACGCACACCGGCGCGCTGTGGACCAGCGGCGGCACGCTGCTGGCCAGCGCCCCCTTCACGAACGAGACGCTCTCGGGCTGGCAGCAGGTCAACTTCACGACGCCCGTCGCCGTCACGGCCAATACGGTCTATGTCGCCTCCTATCGGGCTCCCCTGGGCCGTACTGCCGCCGACGTCAACTACTTCGCCAGCACCGGCGTGGACCGGGGGCCGGTGCACCTGCTGCAAAACGGCATCAGCGGTGGCAATGGGGTGTTCATCGCCAACAACAACGGCAACAGCACCGCCGTGCGTTTCCCGAACACCACCACCAACTCGACCAACTACTGGGTGGACGTCGTGTTCTCCACCACGCCGTGAGGCAGCGCCGGCAAGGGCGGGGCTGGAGGCCGAGCGCCAAAGGCGGCCCCGCCCGCGGCCCGCATCCACGCGGGCCTTGCCCGGCGCCCGCCGCTCAGTACAGCGCGGACGCCTTGATCCGCAGGATTTCGCCGGCGCTCAATGCCCGCCGATAAACCCGCAGGTCGTCGATGCGGCCGTCGAAGTACGCCTCGCTGATGCCGGCGCCGGGCTTGACCTTGGCGCCGATGATCAGTGCCTCGGCATTGGCGCAGGTCGTGCCGCTGACGGGCAGCGTCTGGTCCAGCACGCCGTTGACGTAGATGCGCAAGGCCGTGCCGTCGTAGGTGCTGGCCACGTGCGTCCATTGCCGCTCGACGAGCGCCTTCTTGCTGTCGGCGTAGCGCCACTGGGCGCCCGGCTGGCCCATGCAGGCACCGAAGAAGGCGCCGGCGCGCAGGCGCCGGGTGTCGGTGCGTATGTTCATCCAGTAGGCGCCGGCCTTTTCCAGCACTTCCCAGCGCTCGTCGTGCACCTTGGGCAGGTAGCGCACCCAGGCCGCCAGCGTGTAGCGGTTGACGTCCAGCGGCGCCGCGTCCGGCACGCGGACGTATTGCTGCTGCGCGCTGTCAAAGGCAAACGCCTGTCCATGCGCGTGCAGGCTGGGCGCCTGCAACGGCGGCACCGGGTTGCCCACGGGCACGCCGTGCAGGCCGGAAGGCGAGCTGTCCGTGACCAGGCCCCCGTCCAGCCGCTCGAAGCCGTAGCCCAGCACCAGCCCGCTGGTGACGTCCGCCGCCAGCAGCGGCCAGGGCGCCGCCAGCAGCGCGGCGCCGCACGCCCACCCGCGCCACGGCACGGATCTCCAGCCGCAAGGGCTGTGCTTTGCCTGCGTCAACATCCCGCACACCTCCGAAAACCAAGTGATTGCGAAGCCCAGCCGTGTTCCTGCACGAAGTTCCTGCCGGACCGGCCGCCGTGCATTCGGCGTCCATGCCCAATGGGCTGAAATTGGGTTTTCGCAAAATATTTTGAATGTCTCTTTGATTTTGTTCAAGCCGACGACAGGTGTTTACCCCAAGAGAAATAAGAAGTGTCCGCTGACGTGCATTCCTTAAGACTATTTCCTATGCATGAAAAAAATTGCGTCTGACGATTGAGACAATATGCAATTTGAAATATCAGTGATCGAATGTTTTTTTGAAAATCAATTTTTATTGCGGCTATATTTCCGTGGCATTTTGGAGTGGGCGAGGCAGGCAGAAATCTCAGGGAGTCCAATGCGCGTTGCAGGCATGGTCGCATGTCTGCGGGTGCACACATCTCAACGCTTTTGATGTTTCCAGAAGGGGTGAAAAATGGCTGCATTATTCACGGTACGTCAAGGCACGCAAAAATTTCAGACGTTGATGGCGGGTGCCGCAGAAGTGGGTTTGTTGTTCGCGGGCAGCGTGGCGCTCACGGCAGCGTTCGCCCAGGTGTCCGGGGGCGTGAGTAAATTGAGCAGCAGTGCATCCACCGCACCGCTGTATCAATTTCCCGGTGCGCCCAAGATCACGCTGTCCACGCATGGCAACATTCTTGTCTTCCAAACTTCCGCCGGGGCCGGTGGTGCATCGCACATGGCTGGTGAGGGCTACATCCTGTGCTATGGCGGCACGCAAGCGTTTGACAGGGCCAGCAGCGAAATAGGGTTTGCACCGCCGACCACGGCTTTTTGCTCCGGCAGTACCTGCACCGTGGTCCGCAACACCGTGGACAACATTTTTCAACTCAAGCAGGTCATCACCAAGAACAGCCCCGAGGAGCGTTCCATCAATATAGAGATGACGCTCAGGAATCTGCTGGGCGCTCCCGTCAGCGGCATCGTCCTGCGGCGGTTTGCCGATTTCGACGTGGACGCCTACGGCAGCGGCACGGGCAGCACCATCAACTGGTGGGGCGCTTCGGAATTCGACTCGGTCTATGCCTGGAATGCCGCCACCAATCACGTGGGCCCCGACAGCGCGATGCTGATGCGGCATTTGAAGAAAGTGCCGGGCACCATTCCTTATGGTGGCAAGGTCACGAATTGGTTTGACAATGCCTGCAGCCCCTTCAACCTGGCCAGCGGTTCATGGGCCCAGGGCGATTATGCCGCCACGATTCAGTACAACATCGGCACCTTGGGCGGCGGCCAGAGCGCTGTCGTGAAAGTGCAATACCAGCGCAATTGATCTCTGTCGGCCAATTCCCCTGGGTATTGGGTAATTGGGTAATTGGGTAATTGGGTAATTGGGTAATTGGGTAATTGGGTGTTTGAATTTGTCGCGCCATATCAGGGTTTCTTTCCTCTGAATGGGGCCGCAGGCGCGGGCGTGCCGGGGGCAGAGTTTCTACCGTTGCCCGTGAATGCTTTTGTGCCGGCCGTCGCCTCACGCTTTCAAGCCAGCCCTATGTCCGCCGCCACGCGCCGCAGCGTGGCGGCGGCTTCGGCCTCCATGAGAAAGGCGGCCAGAAAGCGCTCCACCGAGTAGCCGGGCCACTGGCGGTGCAGGGCCGCCACCAGGGCCACGGCCTCGGCCTGCCGCCCGGCCAGCGCCAGGCAGTGCGCGGCAATGGCCTGGATGTGCACGTGCGCGTTGGGCCGCGCCGCGGCGCGGCTGGCCCAATCGGCCGCCTCCTCGTGGCGGCCCAAGCGCATCAAGGCCAGCGCCCGCGTGGCCAGCATGGCGAACAGCATGGGGTCGTAGGGGCTGAGCGAGCGCGCCAGGTCCGAGGCGCGCAGCGCCGCCACCGGGTCGGCCGACTGCGCCTGGACGAAGGCCTGCGTGTAGTGGCCCAACGCGAAGTTGGGACTGAGCTCCACGCTGGCGTCCAGCGCCGCCAGGGCGGGCGCCACCTGTGCGCGCAGCCACAGCGCGCGGCCCAGCGCCCAATGCGCGGCCGGGTCGCGGTCGTCGGCCATCAGCGCCTGCGAGGCGGCGCGGTAGGCCCGCTCCGTCGCGGCGGCGCGCTCGTCCCAGCCCAGGAAGGCATCCTGGAAGTGCGTGAACGACAGCCCCGCCCACGGCCGCGCAAAGCCCGGGTCCAGCCGCACCGCCGTCTCGAAGAAGTGCCGTGCCTGCGCGTTGTGCGCGTGGTCGAACCGCACCATGTGCCACAGGCCGCGGTGCAGCGCTTCCCAGGCGTTGAGCGACTGCGGGGCCTTCAGGATGGCGCGCTGGCGCTCGACGGCCTCCACCTGGCTGGCCACCGAGGCGACGATGCGGTTGCCCAGCTCCTCCAGCACGCCCAAGGTGTCGCCCAACTGCGCGGCGAACAGCTCGGCCCACGCCACGCGCGCCGTGCGCGTCTCCACCAGTTGCGCATTCACCGCGATGCGGGCGCCCTCGCGCCGCACCGAGCCGCTGACCGTGTAGTCCACGTCCAGCGCGCGCGCGGCCTGCTCCATGTCCATGCCGCGCCGCCCAAGCGCGAAGGTCGTGGCCGAAGCGATCACGAACAGGCTGCGCAGCTTGGCCAGCCGCGTGGTCACGTCGTGCACCAGCCCGTCGGCCCAGCCGCCGCCCACGTCCGCGCCCGCTGGCGCGCCGGCCGAGAAGTCGGCAAAGGGCATCACCGCGATGGAGGCGCGGCCCGGCCTGGCCTCGTGCAGCGCAACCGCCCCGGTGGCCGCCATGCCGCAACCCTCGTCCTCCGGGCCGGCCGGTGCCACCACCCGCCGTGCCGGCTGCGGCGGTGGCCCGCCCGCTGCCGCCGGCACGGCGTGGCGCGCCTTGGCCGCGCGCCAGGCGTGGCCCAGCGACGCCCAATCCTGCGCTTCGGCCTCGAACATGCGGGCCGTGGCCGCCAGGTGCTCCTCGCCCTCGCGCAGCCGGCCGCCGCGGGCCAGCGCGTCCAACAGCGCCTCGTGGGCGCGGCGGTCGAAGGGCGCCACGTGGAGCCACTGCTCCAGCCGGCCCAGCGCCTCGCCGCTGCCGGGCTCCGCGCCCAATGCCAGCCGCTCCAGCAGCGCCGCGTGCGCGGCACGGAAGCGGCGGCGCTGGCCCAGCAGCCAGGCGCTCCAGGCCGCGCAGCGCGGGATGTCCAGGCCCTCCAGGAACTCGCCGCCGTCCAGCAGCGCCGCCAGCGCGCGCAGTTGGGCGGGGGAACAGCCCTCCAGCCCCGCCTGCACGGCGGCGTGCAGCTCCAGCGCGTCCACTTGGGCGCCGCGCAGGTCCAGGCGCAGCGCGTCGCCCTCGGCCAGCAGCCGTGCGTGGCCGGCCTCGTCCAGCAGCGCGCGGGCCTTGCTCAGGCACCAGCGCAGCTCGCCGCGCGGGTCGTTGGGCGTGTCCCAGAGCAGCTCGCGCAGGTGGCCGCGCGACACGGCGCGGCCGGACATCGCCAGGTAGGCCACCAGCGCGCGCACCTTGCGCGAGCGCGGCAGCGCCACGGGCTCCCCGCCGCGCCAGAGGACCAGGGCGCCAAGCAGGCGCAGGCGCAGCGGGGCCGACCCGCCATCGAGGCGGGATGCGGCTTGCGCTTCATCGCCCATCGCCACGCCTCCATCCACGGCTGCGGCTCGCGGCATTGCGCACGCCGTTCACCGCGGCACTTTCCACGGTACTTCCCACGCCCGGCGCCACGCGGTTTCCCATGCGGCACCTGGACAGTGGCGGCTGCCGGCGCCGCAGCGCGCCGGCCTTCGACACGCCAAGCCCACGACCGGAGAACACGCCATGTCCGCATTGTCCGCCTCCATCCCCGCATCCAACCCCACGCCCGCCGTGGACCTGGCCGCCGTCAAGGCGCGCCAGCGCCTGGCCTGGGCCGCGGGCGACTACGCCGTCATCGGCACCACGCTGCAAATCGTGGGTGAGGCGCTGTGCGAGGCGCTGGACCTGCACGGCGGCGAGCGCGTGCTGGACGTGGCCGCCGGCAACGGCAACGCCTCACTGGCCGCGGCACGGCGCTGGTGCGAAGTGACGTCCACCGACTACGTCCCCGCGCTGCTGGAGCGCGGCCGCGAGCGTGCCGCCGCGGAGCGGCTGCAGATCGCGTTCCAGGAGGCCGATGCCGAGGCGCTTCCGTTTGCCGACGCCAGCTTCGACGCCGTGCTCTCCACCTTCGGCGCCATGTTCGCCCCCGACGCGCCGCGCGTGGCCGCCGAGCTGCTGCGCGTGTGCCGTCCCGGCGGACGCATAGGCATGGCCAACTGGACGCCCACCGGCTTCATCGGCCAGCTCTTCAAGACCCTGGGCCGCCATGTGCCGCCGCCCGCGGGCATGGCTTCGCCCGCGCTGTGGGGCACGCGCGAGCGCATTCAGGACTGTTTCGGCGCCCACGCCGGTGCCATCGCCACGCCGGCGCGGCACTTCGTGTTCCGCTACCGCTCGCCGCAGCACATGCTTGACGTCTTCCGCAGCTTCTACGGCCCCGTGCACAAGGCGTTCGGCGCGCTGGACGAGGCGGGGCAGCAGGCCCTGGCCAACGATCTGCTGGACCTCTTCGGCCAGTTCAACACCGCCCGCGACGGCACCCTGGCCGCGCCCGGCGAGTACCTGGAGGTGGTGGTCACCCGGCGCTGACTTGAATTCGGCTCGAAAAAAAAGATGCCGGCGGCAACCCCCTTGGCGGACGGCCATGCGCATCTGCGCTGTCCGCAAGGGTGGCCGGCGCCGGCCTGGGCCAGGCCTTACTGGGCCGTCTTGGGCGCGGCTTCGGTGGTCTTCTCAGCCGCGTCGGCCTTCTTGGCGTGCTTGGTGCTTTCCTTGTGGGTCTTCTTGTGCTCGGCCTTGTGCGTGGTCTTGTGCTCCATCTTGCTTGCGTGCGCATCGGCCTTGGCCGGGGCCGACGCGGCAGCGGCCGGGGTGGCCGGCGTCGCGGGCGTGGCCGGAGTGGCGGGAGCCTGGGCGAAGCTGAAGGCGGCGGCGCTCGTCAGCACGGTGGCGGTCAGCAGGGACTTGATGGTGCTCATGGTCATTCCTTCACATCGGACTCGCTTGCGCTCCGAGTCCATCGAGCCGGTCCGGCTTGAAGCGGACTTGCAGCCTCCAACGAAGCCCCAGGGCACGCCGTTGACCCATCGTTTGGACCTTAAGCCTGGCCTAAGTGACCGCAAACGTGCTGAAACGTCCGGCTGCACATCGTGTCGGCGCCGCAGAGGGCTGCGCCGTTGAAGCCTGGTGCGGCCGGCCCGGGTACGGCGATCACGCCGCGGGCCGGCTGCCAGGAGCAGCCATGATTGATGACGTTCCCAATCCCCACGATGCACGGCGCCGGCGCTGCCTGCAGGCCGTGTCGGTGATGGCGCTGGCCGCGCTGGTGGCTTCCTGCGCCACCGTGGCGCCCGCGCCGCCGCCGCGCGTGGCCTACCGCGAGATGCCGCCGCCGCAGGCCGAGGTCGTGCCGCCGCCCCCGGCCGCGGGCCTGTACTGGGTGCCGGGCCACTGGGTGTGGCACGACGGCGGCTGGCGCTGGATGGCGGGCCACTACGTGTCCACGCCCGTGCCGCCCATGCCCGCGCCCGCGCAGGAGGTGGTGCCGGTTGCGCCCGCACCCGGCTACGTGTGGGTGCGCGGGCACTGGCGCTGGGGGCCTGCCGGCTGGGTCTGGGTGCGGGGCTTCTGGGTGCCGCGCTGAGGCGGGCGGCGCAACGCCCGCGCAGGGCGGCGGCTCAAGCCGTCCCGGGCTCGCCCACGTAGCGGCGCGCGTAGCGCTGGCCCAGGCTGGTGAGGACCTCGTAGCCTATGGTGCCCGCTTGGGCGGCCACGGTGTCCACGTCCTGCTGCTCGTTGATGAGGTCCACCAGCGCGCCCGGCTGCAGCGCGCCGGCGGGCACGGCGCTGGCGTCCAGCGTGATGGTGTCCATGGAGACCTTGCCCACCAGCGGCAGCAGGGTGCCGTTGAACCAGGCCGCGCCGCGGTTGCTCAGCGCGCGCAGCCAGCCGTCGGCATAGCCCACCGACACGGTGGCGATGCGCGTGGGCTGGCCGCAGCGCCAGCTGTGGCCGTAGCCCACGGGCGTGCCGGGCTCGATGTCGCGCGTCTGCATCACCTTGCCCTGCAGCCGCACGACCGGGCGCAGCGGGTTGCTGGCGCCCGCCACCGGTGCGATGCCGTACAGCGCCGCGCCGGGACGCACGAGGTCAAAGTGGTAGTCGTCGCCCAGGAAGATGGCCGACGAGTTGGCAAAGCTCGCGGGCGCCGCGGGCAGCAGGCGGCGCGCGGCTCGGAAGCGCTGCAACTGCTCGCGGTTGGCGGGGTTGGCCTGGTCCTCGGCGCAGGCCAGGTGGCTCATCACGCCGGCCACGCGGATGCCCGCCAGCGACGGCGCATCGGCCGCGACGGCCTGCAGCTCCGCCGGCGACAGGCCCAGCCGCGCCATGCCGGAGTCCACCTGCACGAAGGCGGGCAGCTCGCGGTCCAGCCGCCGCGCCAGGGCGCGCCAGCCGGCGATCTGCGCCGCGCTGTTGAGCACGGGCACGATGCCGCGGCTTTCGAACTCGGCTTCCGTGCCCGGCGTCGGGCCGTGCAGGACGAGCACCGCGGCGTGCGCGGGCAGCGCGGGCTTGAGCGCCAGTGCCTCGTCCAGGTGGGCGACGAAGAAGGTGCGGCAGCCCGCGGCGGCCAGCGCGGGCGCCACGCGCGTGGCGCCCAGGCCGTAGGCGTCGGCCTTGACGACCGCGGCGCATTGCGCTGCGCCCACCGCGGCCTGGAGGCTGCGCCAGTTGTCGCAGATCGCGCCCACGTCGATGGTCAGCAGGGCGCCGGCCCGGGAGGTGTCGTGGTCGGTCATGGTGGGTCGTCCCGTGGTGTGAGGCTCAGCGGCTGGCGCCGCGCATGATGGAGGGCACCACTTCCACGCCCGCGCTCCGGGTGAACCGGTAGCCCACGGCCAGCAGCGCGAACCACAGGGGCGCGACGTACAGCGCCACGCGGGTCTGCGGGTCCAGGCCCAGCAGGCCGAAGACCACGACCATGAAGGCCACCACGATCCAGTTGACCACCGGCGCGCACGGCATGCGGAAGGCCACGGCGCGGGCCTGGCGGGCGGCCACGGCTTTGCGGTAGCCCAGGTGGGCGATCATGATGATGGACCAGGTCCACAGCGCGCTCACCAGCGACACGCTGGTGATCCAGATGAAGGCCTCTTCAGGCACCACGTAGTTGAGCACCACGCCCGCGCCCATGAGCAGCGCCGAGAAGGTGATGGCCGCCGAGGGCACGTGGTTGCGGTTGACGCGGCCGAAGGCGCGCGGCGCCTGGCCGAACTGCGCCAGCGTGTAGAGCATGCGACCGGTGCTGAAGATGCCGCTGTTGCACGAGGACGCGGCCGCCGTGATGACCACGAAGTTCACGACGCTGGCGGCGCCGGGAATGCCCATCTTCTCGAACAGGAACACGAAGGGGCTGACGCCGGGCTTGAGCTCGGTCCAGGGCACCAGCGACATCATGATGACCAGCGCGCCGATGTAGAAGATCAGGATGCGCCACACCACGCCGTTGGTGGCGCGCGGCAGCACCTGCTCGGGGTTCTGCGCCTCGCCGGCCGTCACGCCAATGAGCTCCACGCCCTGGAAGGCGAACATCACCATCTGCAGCGTGAGCGCCACGCCCAGCACGCCAAAGGGCATGAAGCCCTGGTGCGACCACAGGTTGGAGAAGCTCGCGGTGGGCGCCAGCGGCGTGACGCCGAAGAACAGCACGGCCAGGCCTATGCCAATCATGGCCACCAGCATCACCACCTTGATCAGCGCGAACCAGAACTCCAGCTCGCCGAACACCGCCACCGTGATGCGGTTGGCGAAGTACAGCACCAACAGCGTGGTGAGGGCCGGCAGCCACTGCGGGATGTCCGGGAACCAGTAGTGCACGTACATGGCCACGGCGGTGATCTCGGCCATGCCGATGGTGACCCACATGAACCAGTAGGACCAGCCCGTGGCAAAGCCCGCGAAGGGGCCGACGAACTCCTCGGCGTAGGAGGCGAAGGAGCCGGACACGGGGCGGTACATCAGCAGCTCGCCCAGGGCGCGCATGATGAAGAAGATGATGGCGCCACCCACCGCGTAGCTCAGTATCAGCGCCGGCCCCGAGATGCTGATGGCACGCCCGGCGCCCAGGAACAGGCCCACGCCGATGGCGCCGCCCAGGGCGATCATCTGGATGTGCCGGTTCTTCAGCCCGCGGTGAAAATCGTGTTCCTCGTGGCGTCGTTCCGCCGCGAGCATGGTGTCCAGTTTCGTCACGCTTGTCGTCTCCTGTGTGATGTCAAAGCCCGGGCTTGAAGCCCGCGCCCCTGCCGTGCGGTTGAGTCCGCTTCTTCTTGTGTCTTGTGTCTTGCGGCTTGCAAAGCCGAGTCCGGCCCAGCCGCGGCGAGCGCGGGAGCCGGAGCGCCGAAAGCGGCGTTTAAAGGGTGGTCAGGCGCGCGCTCAGGCGTTGGAGCCGGCCGTTTGCAGCCGTGCCGGCGTGGCGCGGCCCCGGCTGTAGCGCTCGATGCCCAGCCCTTCCATGCTGATCTCGGGCTCGCGCCCGCTGATGAGGTCGGCCATCACGCGGCCGGTGCCGGCCGCCATGGTCCAGCCCAGCGTGCCGTGGCCGGTGCTGAGCATGAGGTTGCCGTAGGGCGTGGCGCCCACGATGGGCGTGCCGTCCGGCGTCATGGGCCGCAGCCCGGTCCAGAACTCGGCGCGCGAGACGTCGCCGCCGCGCGGGAAGAGGTCGCTCACCACGAACTCCAGCGTGCGGCGGCGGGCCTCATAAAGGTTGAGGTCGAAACCCGAGAGCTGCGCCGTGCCGCCCACGCGGATGCGGTCGCCCAGGCGCGTCACGGCCACCTTGTGCGTCTCGTCCATTACGGTGGATTCCGGCGACGCCGACGCGTCCGTGATGGGCACGGTGATGGAGAAGCCCTTGACCGGGTACACCGGCACGTCCAGGCCCAGCGGCTTGAGCAGCTTGGGCGAGTAGCTGCCCAGCGCCACCACGTAGCGGTCGGCGCGCAGCACGCCCGCGGCGGTGCGCACGCCGGTGATGCGGTCGCCCGCGAAATCCAGGCCCTGGATGTCCACGTTGTAGCGGAACTGCGCGCCCAGCAACTGCGCCATGATCGCCAGCGACTGCGTGAACTTGAAGCAGTCGCCCGTCTCGTCGCCGGGCAGGCGCAGCGCGCCCACGAACTTGTGCTGCGTTTCGGCCAGACCGGGCTCGATGTTCACGAAGCCGGCGCGGTCCAGCACTTCAAAGGGCACGCCGTACTGCTTGAGGATCTCGATGTCCTGCGCCGTGGCGTCCATCTGCTTTTGCGTGCGAAAGAGCTGCAGCGTGCCTTGGGCGCGGTCGTCGTACTGGATGCCCGTCTCGTCGCGCAGCGCCCGCAGGCAGTCGCGGCTGTACTCGGCCAGGCGCACCATGCGGCTCTTGTTGACGGCGTAGGCCGCTTGCGTGCAGTTGCCCAGCATCTTGAGCATCCAGCGCCACAGGGCCGGGTCCAGCGAGGGCTTGACCACCAGCGGGCGGTGGTGCATCAGCAGCCACTTGATGGCCTTGAGCGGCACGCCCGGGCCGGCCCAGGGCGAGGAATAGCCGGGCGACACCTCGCCGGCGTTGGCGAAGCTGGTTTCCAGGCCCGCACCGGGCTGGCGGTCCACCACCGTCACCTCGTGGCCGCTGCGTGCCAGGTAGTACGCCACCGAGGTACCGATCACACCACTGCCAAGCACCACCACACGCATGTCGTTCACCCTGATCTGGAGCGCACCACGGCGGCACGCGATACGAGCCCTATCGCAACGCCTGTGCCAACTCCAATAAATTCAATGAAATCAAAGGCTTACGTGAATCTGCGGGGAATTTCTGCCCGAAGTTTGTATTGATTTCAATACGGCTGCGGCGTGACCTGCATCACGCATGTCCCGACAAGCCTTGAGCGACAAGCACTTAGCGACTTCGTATCGAAAGCTTTACACTGTCATGAAATGAATACAGGTGCTGTGTGCGCATAGACGTCGCCATTGCCGACCGGGTCGGCATCGCCCATGAAATCCTGGCGCAGCTTGCGCGGCGGGCGCTCAACGTCTCGGCGGTGGAGGTGGAGCCGCCGCACGTCTACATCGAGGCGCCGGCGCTGGATGCCGCGGGGCTGGAGGAGCTGCGCAGCGACCTCCTGCGCATCGCGGGCGTGGAGAGCGTGGACGTGCTGGCCATGATGCCCGGCGCGCGCCGCCGCCTGTACCTGGACGCACTGCTGGCCTCGCAGGAGGACCCGGTGCTGGCCGTGGACGCGGCGGGCTTGGTCGTGGTGGCCAACGCCGCGGCCGTGGCCGCCAGCGGGCTGCCGGAGCAGCGGCTGGTGGGCCTGTCGCTCAAGGCGCTGATCAACGACGCGGCGCTGGTGGAAGCGCTCATTGCCAACGGCTACAGGCTGCCGGTGAGCGAGGTGCTCATCAACGGCGAGCCTTTCCTGTTCGAGAGCGTGGCGCTGCAGGAGGAGGGCGGCGGCATGGTGGCCGGCGCGGTGCTCACGCTGCACGCGCCGCACCGCTTGGGCGAGCGCTTGAGCGCGCTGCAGAACTACGGCAGCGCGGGCGGCTTCGAATCCATCCTGGGCGAATCGCCCGCCATTCGCCAGCTCAGGCAGCGCGCGGCGCGCATGGCGCAGGTGGACGCGCCGCTGCTCATCCACGGCGAGACGGGCACGGGCAAGGAGCTGCTGGCGCATGCCTGCCACGCCGGCAGCCGGCGGCGCGAGCAGCCCTTCTTTGCGCTCAACTGCGCGGCGCTGCCGGAAAGCCTGGCCGAGAGCGAGCTGTTCGGCTACGCGCCGGGCGCCTTTACGGGCGCCTTGCGCGGCGGCAAGCCGGGGCTGCTGGAGCTGGCCGACGGCGGCACGGTGTTCCTGGACGAGGTGGGGGAAATGTCGCCCTACCTGCAGGCCAAGCTGCTGCGCTTTCTCAACGACGGCAGTTTCAGGCGCGTGGGCGGCGACCGCGAGCTCAAGGCGGACGTGCGCATCGTCAGCGCCACGCACCGCGCGCTGGAGCAGATGGTGGCCGCGGGCAGCTTCCGGCAGGACCTGCTTTTCCGCCTGGACGTGCTGCACCTGCAGGTGCCGCCGCTGCGCGAGCGCACCGAGGACATCGTCCCGCTGGCCGAGGTGTTCCTGGCCCGCGCCTGCGCGCAGACCGGCCGCGCCACGGCGCGGCTCACGGCCGCGGCACGCGCGGCGCTGCTGGCCAACCCGTGGCCGGGCAACCTGCGGCAGTTGCAAAACGTCATCTTCCGTGCCGTGACCATGAGCGAGGCTGCGCTCATCGACGTGGGCGACCTAGAGCTGGCCGGCGCCGAGGCGGGCACACGCGCGGCGCCCCGTGCCGAGGAAGTGCAGTCGCTGGACGAAGCCGTGTGCGGTTACGAGAAGGCGCTGTTGCAGCGCCTGTACCCGCAATACCCGTCCACGCGGCGCCTGGCCGAGCGCTTGAAGACCTCGCACTCGGCCATCGCGCAGCGGCTGCGCAAGTACGGCATAGGCACGGCCTGAGCCGCCTGTCGGGCCGCTGCGGGGCTCAGGCCGCGGCGGCGACGCTGTGCCACTGGCCGTCCGGCCGTTGCAGCACGCAACGCTCGCGCGGGGCCTCTATGAAGACGCTCAGCCGCTGCGGCGTGTGGCGCAGGTCGCTGCCGTTTGTTGTGTGAGCAACTGGGCTTGGAGCTGCAGGGTGCGCGCAGCGCCGGAGCCGAGGCGCGGGGCCTGTGCTTTGCCGCGCGGCGGGCAGGGGGCGTGCAGGCCGCAGGACGTATCCTTCCCGGCCCATCAACATGCGAAGGCGCCGCCCCGGGCGCGAGAAGGAAGCAATTCATGGACGACCAAGCAGCAGCCGGCTTCTGGCAAACGGTGCGCGAACAGGCCGATGCGTTGCGGGCACCGCTGTCGACCTCGCCGGACGAGGCGGGCTGGGACGACGTGGTCGCGCAGGTCGGCGCGGCCATGGAGGTGCTGGAAGCGGCCGTGCGCGAGGTGGACGAGCGCTTGGGCGTGGAAGCGACGCAGGCGCAGGACGCCGGCAACGTGCAACTGGCCATCACCTGCGGCTGCAACGTGGAGGCGATGGACGAGGTGCTGGCGCTGGTCGCTGCCGCGCCGGCGCTGCCCCCGGGCCTGAGCACCGTGGCCTTCAAGCAGCCCGTGCCCGCGGAAGTGATCTCCGGCTTCGGCAACATGGAGTTCGCGGGCCAGGAGGTTGCGTTCGACGCGGTGCGCTTCATCGCCCGCCCGGCCGAGTCCGGCAACGGCCGCTACGACATCGTGTGCTTCGCTCCCAGCCGGGTGGAAACGCCTTTCGACGAAGGCGTGCCGGGTTCCATGGCCGTGCAGATGGTGCTGGGCATGGGCATAGGCGAGCTCAAGCTGATGACGTGCATCGGCCAGATCGGCGTGGTGCTCACCGACGAGCCGCCGCAAGGCGCCATGACCTCCTGGGAGCTCAACCAGGTCATGGACGAGCACAAGGTCCATTGAGACGTGTGCGCGGCATGCGGCGGGCGTTCGCCCGCTGCCGCCGCCCGTGATGGGTGATGGCCGCCTGTGCCGGGGCCGCGTCCGCAACGCTCACTTGCCCACGCAACGTTCAACACCACGTCCACAACCGTTTGTTTGTTGATTGACTTAACAATGCTCGTTATGTCAATTCACGTGGGCTGTGCATGCTTGGCGGCGTGCGCTCCAAGCGATGAGATCTTTACGTTTTGACCGGCCTTGAAAAGGCTGCTGCGTGGCACAAGGTAGGAGGTTTACCCCTGCATCCTTCAGCACATGCCCGTTCGAGAAACCGACACCAAGACGACGATCTCCCATGACGGCTTGCGGTACACGGCCAGGGTGCCGGGTTCGCTGTTCGGTCCGGTGGCGCTGGGTGGGCGGCTGACGATGATGTCGTGCTTCAAGTGCGGCCGTCACAAGCCCATGTCCGCGCTGGCAACCAAGCGCATCCTGGGCCGCAACGAGAAGGTATGCGCCCAGGGCTGCCGCTCGGACAAGTAAGCGCCGTTGCCGGCTCAACTTGAAGCCGGCGCGGCTTGGATGCTGCCTGCGCGGGCGCCGACGGCGCCGTGGTACGGCTTGCAGGCCCGGTGCGGGCCCAAGCTGTTCAGTGCGTGTCGCTGCAGCGGTACAGCGGCCTGGGCACGCCGGCCGTGTAGCGCTCGCGCAAGGCAAAGATCTCGTGCCGCGCCTGCGCCAGGGTCACCTCGCCGCGCGCAGCCCGCCGTTCGAGGTCGGCCAGCGCCAGTTCGTATTCCGGATGGTGGCCGCCATGGCAGCCGGAGGAGATCGAGGTGGTATCCATTGCGTCAACAGCAGGGTTACGGAATGGCCTGGGCCATGCACTGACAAACGGCACCGACAAAAACCACTTGGACGGTGCCACGGTGCCGACTCGAAGCAATTGACGTTCCAAGCAGCTGGTTCACATCGTAGAGGTCGCGGCAATTGGCGTCTTGGCGGTTTTACCCTGACTTGACGACAGTTGAATGCAGAAGATTTCACGTTTGCCGGCGGCTGGTTTGCCGAATCCAAGCATGTCTACACTGAGAAAACTTCCCTCCCGCCTGAAAACCTGCGTGTACGAGCTTTCCCGATTGCGTACTGCCTTGTGTACCTTGGAGGAGCAAATTGCCCATGCACGCGATAGGGTCATGGCCTGCGATGGAGCAGCCAAGAAAGAGTTACTGCCTATCTCCGAACACCTGGACGGGGCCATTGCCCACCTGAAAACCCTGGTGAACGCGCGCGGAGAAAACGCCCAAGCGCTGGCGCGTGCGCATTTCGCCAAGGCTGGCCTGGCCGAGGGCGCCGTTGTCACCCTCACCTATCCGGTTTACGGGCTGCGACGCGCCGCGGTGTTCGACGAGGAACGGCTGCCGCGCAAGCTCAAGGACGTCACGCTCAAGGTCGAAGGCTTCACGGTCGAGCATGTGCGCGGCAAGACGGAGGTGGTGTTGGGCGTCAGCGGCCACTTGGTCGTGGACGGCAAGCCGTCCAAGGAGGCGGGTACCTTTTGCCTGCACCCGGGCTGTCCGGTGGAGGTGATCAAGCCCGCGCCGGCCAAGGATGTGCCGCTGCTGCCCGCCCCAGCCGCGGACTGAAGCACCGTGGCCGGTGTGAATAGCGCACGGCCGCAGGCCGGGCGAGCGGGCCGCCGAGCCGCGCTCCCTGAAAATCCCGGCCAAGCAGGAGAAGTTGAATGAGCAAGCATGGAACGTTGGCCAGGACCAAGGCGGCCAGGTTCTGGACCGTGGTCCAGGGCCAGGTGAAGGATTTACTGGCGACGGCGCAGCGCCTGGGCGACCCGGCCACGCACGAAGCCGCGACGCAGCGGCTGTATGAGCTCGCACCCGCGCTGGGCAAGGCCGCACGGCAGTTCCACCGCGAGCTCAGCGTGGAGTTCAATCCCATCTCGCCGCCGCCGGGCAGCCGGCTGGAGATCCTCGTCACTTGCGACGGCAACGGCGCGGGCATGGAAGCGGTGCAGGAGCTCGTGGCGCTGGCGCCGGCCCTGCCTGCCGGGCTGAACGTGCGCGCCTTCCGTCCGCCCATGCCGCCGCAAGTGATCGAAGCGTCCGAGGTGGAGGTCGCCGGCAAGAAGGTGAAGCTGGCCGACATGCGCTACAGCGCCACGCCCAGCGCGCAGCACCCCGGCCGCTTCGACATCCTGTGCTGGGCCCCGTGGCAGGCCGTCACGCCGGACGACCGCGGCAACCCGGGCTCGGTGGTCGCCATGCTGGCCCTGGGCCATGGCGTGGGCGAGGAGCGGCTGCTGGCCAAGGTGGGCGAGGTGCGCATCGAGCTGACCTTTCAGCCCGCGGCCCAAGGCCTGCGCAGTTGGGAGCTGATCCCGCTGCTGGACCAGGCGTCGGCCTGAGGTCCAGCCGCCGGCGCCGCGGGGTTCAGCGCCGCAGCCGGTAGCTGCGCATGAGGGGCCGGCCGTCCAGGCCACGGCTGCGGCCCTCGCGCGGCGTCCAGCCCAGCTCGCCCAACAGCTCGAACACCCGTATGGCCTCGACCAGCCGCGTGGTTTCCACCACGCGCATGAGCAGGCCGCGCTCGTCTTCTATGCCTATGCGTATGGCGCGCGCCTCGGGGTCGGCGGGCGGGCGGCGCAGCTCAAGGCCTTCCAGGCGGCGCCACAGCTCCAGGCAGGCTGGAGAAACGGCGCGGTCCAGGGCTGGGGTGGAGAGGGCGTGCATCGTCGCGGTGCGTTGGTTGAACAAAACGCAACGAATGCAAGGTCGGTGCCCAAGCACACAGGGATTTCCCCAGGAACTTTGAAAAACCGTTGCCGCGCCGCTACTCGTCCCTGTTCAAGGGCCCATTGAACCCCGGCGCGAAGCTCCAGAACAGGCGCATCCATGCCTGCGTGAAGGTCCATACGGCGGACCACGGATGCGCCCACGGCGCCACTGCCCACGGCGGCGCATCGCTGTGTTCGAAATCCGACCGCCAGGACGAACACGCCGGCTCCAGCAGCACCAGGGCGAGCTTTTTGCGCATGGCGATGTCCCGCTGCGGTGCGTGCGTCATGGCGCTGCGGGCGGCTGAGCGCCGTGGCCCTGTGGGTGGTCGTGAGGGCCGGATTGGTGATCGTGGCCGGCCATCGCATGCGGACCGTGGTCGCTGAGCTGCGCGTCGAACCAGGCATGCACCGCGGACGCCAGCGTGGCGTCGGCCGCGCGGTAGCGCAGCTCGGCGCCGCCCGGGACGTCGCGGTACTCCACGGACAGCCGCCCGGCGGGCGCCTGCCGCAGCGCGGCCAGGCCCGGCATGGCCTCGCCGTGGATGTGCGCCGGCCCCGAGAAATCGCCCTGCCGGAAGCGCTCGTGCAACTCGCGCAGGTGCTCGCGCACCAGCCGCACCTGCGTGGCGTTGGCCTCGTCGCGCGCCACCACGCGCTGCACGCCGCCGTCTTCCAGCTTGGTGAACACATGCACCGTGGCCTGCAGGTCGAACGGCATCACCTGGGTGCCGCGGCGCGCCACCTCATGCAGGCGCTCGGCGCTGGCGCTTTGCTGCGCCTGCGCCGGCAGCGCCGTGGCGGCAGCCGCAAGGCACAGCGCCGGGGCCCAACGGATCTTGAGCATGCAATGTTTCCTTCTCTGAAGCGGGCCGGCGCGTGCGCCCGCCCGGCGGGGCGCAAGTGTGCAACAGGCGCGGCGGCTTTTCTTCAACTGCGCCAGGGCAGCGCGATGGGCTGCCCGTCGGCCAGCCGCGTGTCCACGGGCGTTGCGGCGAACACGGCCAGCAGCTCCAGCGGCGCCTGCCCGCTGTTGAGCAGTTGATGCACGCGCTGCCTGGGCAGCAGCACCGTGCTGTTTGGGCCGAAGGGAATCACCTGCCCCTCGGTGACCAACTCGCCGTGGCCGGCTAGGCAGAAGACGATCTCGTCGCACTCGTGCTGGTGCGCCGGTGTGGCCGCCCCCGGCGACAGGGACTGGCGCCAGACGGAGAGCTGCTGCAGCCCGTCCCGATGGCCCGCCCAAGTGGCGTGGGCGATGCCGGGCAGGCCGCAGGCTTGAGGCGGGGTTTGAGCGAGGACGGTCATGGCGGTGTCTCCAGGGTCAGTGGCAGGGTTTCGAACGGTCCGTGGCGCCTTGGACGGTGTGAAGTCTGCGCAGCCGCCAGGCGTTGCGGAAGTGCAGGCCCCGGCACAACACTGAGGACGTTTTGTCGTCAATGGCGAGGACAGCCATGTCCATGCACGGCCTGCAGCAGTACGTCGCTTTCGCGGAGACCGCGCGCCACGGCAGCTTTGCCGCGGCGGCGCGCACGCTGGGCACGGTGCCCTCCGCGCTGGCCAAGGCCGTGGCGCGGCTGGAGGTGGAGTTGGGCGTGCGGCTGTTCCACCGCACCACGCGCCAGGTCACGCTCACGGCCGATGGCGAGCGGCTGTACGCGCAGTGCCTGCGGCTGCTGGCCGAGGTGGAGGCGCTCAAGGCACAGGCGTCCGGCACGCGCCTGGAGCCCGCGGGCACGCTGCGCGTGGACCTGCCCATCTTCTACGGCAAGCACGTGGTCATGCCGGTGCTGGCGCGGCTGGTGCAGCGCTGCCCCGACCTGCGGCTGGACGTGCGGCTGCAGGACGGCTACGTGGACCTGGTGCAGGAAGGCATAGACCTCGCCGTGCGCGTGGGTCACCTGGACGACTCCTCGCTCGTGGCCCGCCCCATGGACGAGCAGCAGCTCGTCCTATGCGCCAGCCCGCCCTATCTGGCCGCGCACGGCACGCCGACGGACGTGGCGGCCCTCGTCTCGCACCGCGCCATTGCCTTTCGCATGCCCACCAGCGGCCGGCACAGGCCGTGGCAGTTCCTGGAAGGCAGCGTGGCTGTGGAGATGGCGCCGCCCAACGTGGTGGCGCGCGTCAACGACGGCGAAGGCATGGTCGAAGCAGCCCGCCTGGGTTTGGGCCTGTGCCAGGTGCCGGATTACATGGCCGCCGCGGCCCTGGCCCGCGGCGAGTTGCTGGAGGTGCTGGCCGACCGGCGCCCCGGGCCCATGCCCATCAGCGTCGTCCACGCCGGAGGACGGCTGCTGCCGGCGCGCGTGCGCGTCGCGCTGGATGCGTTGACGGCGCTGCACACGTCCGGTGCGGTGGGCTGAACACCGCTCAACCCATGGCGTTGGCGCGCCAAACAGGCTCTTTACAACATACACGTGATACTGAACGCACCAAGGTCGCTGACGTTTGACACCGTTTCCCTGCCGTCCTGAGCCGCGCTGTTGGAGGGGGGACAAGGGAGAAAAAGGAAATCAGAAGCAGCCGGCTTGTCAGAACTGGGGTTGGGTCAATGCTGTTGGTGTTGCATTACACGTGTATGTTGTTATTTAGGTAGGCACAGGGGCTCCATCAAAAGCCAGCACCCGGCGGCATCAACACCCACAGCCCCAGCTCGCCGCGTTGCCCTCAAGGCCAGCATAGAAGCCAGTGCGCCCGCGCGCGGCTCTGCGCCACCAGCTGCGCGTTGGGCTCGTCCGTGGACAGCACCCACTGCCGCGCCGCCGACGCGCTGCGTCCGAAAGCCTCATGCCGGCGGCACAGGCGCTCCACGCGCTGCGCGTCGCCGCCGTCCAGATACCAGGCCTCGTCCAGCAACGGCACCACCTCCCGCCAGTGCGGCGCCTCCAGCAGCAGGTAGTTGCCCTCCGTGATGACCAGCGGCAGCGACGGCGGCACGGCAATAGACCCTGCCACGGGCTCCTCGATCTCGCGCCGGAAGGCCGGCGCATACACCGTCTCATCCGCCACCGGCCGGCGCAGGCGGCGCAGCAACGCCACGTAGCCGGCGCTGTCGAAGGTGTCCGGCGCCCCCTTCCTGTGAGCGCGGCCCAAGCGCTCCAACTCGGCTTGCGCCAAGTGAAACCCGTCCATGGGCACCACCACCGCCCGCCCCGGCAAGGCCTCGGCCAGGGCCTGCGCCAGCGTGGACTTGCCGCCCCCCGGCGGTGCGGCGATGCCCAGCAGCCGGCGTCCCCCGGCCTGCGCCAGCGTCCGCGCGCGCTCCAGCGCGGCCGGCGGCACGGTGATGGCCGTCATGCGCCGCCTCCCGGACGTCGGCGGCCCGCCGCCCGCCACGCCAGCGCTCGGCCTGCACGATCAAACCGCCCAGCCGCCGCGCCGTGGCGCCCCCGCTTCCGTCCTGCCTGCTTCATGCCGCCCTTCATGCGCCAGCCCTGGCGAGCAGACAGCGTAGCGAGCCGCTTGCCCCATCCGCCCACGGGGTAAATATGACGATCATCATATTTTTGGCTACATTGGAGCCCATGGAACGCCAACCGACCCGCAAGCAATTGACTCACGAGCGCATCGTCGAGACCGCCGCACGCGCCATACGCCGTGCCGGTTTCCATGGGGTCGGGGTGGCGGACATCATGAAAGAGGCCGGCCTGACCCACGGCGGCTTCTACGCCCACTTCGCCTCGCGCGACGCCCTGCTGGCCGAGGCGCTGGAGCGCGCCGGCAGCGAAAGCGCCGCCCGCCTGGCCCGCTCCACCGAAGCCCACCCGGCGCAGGCGGCCAACCCCTTGCGCGCGCTGGTGGAGAGCTACCTGTCCGATGCCCACCTGGCCGGCACCGAGCGCGGCTGCCCCGTGGCCGCGCTGGCGGGCGAGATGCCGCGCCAGGCGCCCGCCGTGCGCGAAGCCGCCGCCCAACGCGTGCGCGGCCTGCTGGCCGCCGCACAGCGTGCCTTGCCACAGGGCGCGCCCGCGGGCAGCGCGGAAGCCGTCGCCAGCCAGCTCGTGGGCGCGCTGCAACTGGCCCGCGCCCTGGGCGACAACGACGAGGGCCGCGCCCTGCTCGCGCACACCCGCGCAGCCCTGCTCGCCCAGTACGAACAGCCGTCCGAACAGCCGCCGGCCCAGGCCGCCGTGGACTGACCCTTTCCCGCGCGCCGCAGGCTGCGGCCGCCCTATTGGCTCGCCCCAAAATATGATGATCATCATATTCAAGGCGTTTTCCCTGATCACCGATTCCACCCGACGAGGACCCGACATGAAGCTCGACAACGCCACCGTCCTGATCACCGGCGCCAACCGCGGCATAGGCCTGGCCTTCGCCCGCGAGGCGCTCCAGCGCGGCGCGCGCCGCGTCTATGCCGGTGCCCGCGACCCGGCCAGCGTCACCCTGGCCGGCGTGGAGCCCGTGCGGCTGGACGTCACCAGCCCCGAGGACGTGGCCGCCGCCGCGCGCCGCTTGGGCGACGTCACGCTGCTCATCAACAACGCCGGCGTGGCCGAGCTGGGCCCCTTCCTGGCCGAGGACGGCGAGGCCTCGGCGCGTCGGCAGATGGAAGTCAACTACTACGGGCCGCTGCGCCTGGCCCGCGCCTTCGCCCCCGTGCTGGCGGCCAACGGCGGCGGCGGGCTGCTGAACGTGCTGTCGGTGGCGAGCTGGGTGCACGGCATGGACCTGGCCGTCTACGGCGCCACCAAGGCCGCGGCCTGGGCCCTGACCAACGGCCTGCGCCACGAGCTGCGCGCCCAGGGCACGCAGGTGCTGGCGCTGCACATGGGCTTCGTGGACACGGACCTCGTCCACGCCGTGCAGGCCCCCAAGTCCCGCCCCGAGGACATCGTCGCCCGCGCCCTGGACGCGCTGGAATCCGGCGCCGAAGAGGTGCTGGCCGACGAGTTCACCCACCAGGTCAAGCAGGGCCTGTCGGCCGAGCGCGGCATCTACCTGCAGCCGCTGTGAGGCGCGCGGGCCGGCGTCGCCACGCCGGTCCGTGCCCTTGTCCGTGCTTTGTATGCCCGCCCCTTCCACCGGCGCTGGCTACGCCCCACCGCTGCTCCTGGAGCCCGCCATGACGCCCCCTTCCCCCGGCGCGCAAGCCGCCGCCGTGCCCCTTGCCGCATCGCCCGCCGCCGCGCGCACCGCGCTGCCCTGGCCCGTGTTCTGGATCGCCAGCGTGGCCGTGTTCCTGGTGTCGCTGGACAGCACCATGCTGTTCGCCGCCTTCGCCGCGCTGCGCCAGGCGTTCCCCGGCGTGTCGGCGGCCGAGCTGTCCTGGGTGCTCAACGCGTACACGGTGGTGTTCGCGGCCATGCTCATCCCGGCGGGCGGGCTGGCCGACACGCACGGGCGCAAGCGCGTCTTCATGGTGGGCGTGGCGCTGTTCCTGGCCGCCTCGGCCGCCTGCGGGCTGGCCGGCGACGTGCAGTGGCTGATTGCCGCGCGCGTGCTGCAGGCCGTGGGCGCGGCGCTGCTCACGCCGGCCTCGCTGTCCATCGTCCTGGCCGCCTTTCCCGTGGAAAAGCGCGCCGTGGTGGTGAGCCTGTGGGGCGCCGTGGGCGGGCTGGCCGCGGCGGTGGGGCCCAGCTTGGGCGCTTTCGTGGTGGACGGCGCGGGCTGGCCCTGGGCCTTCTACCTGAACCTGCCCGTGGGCGGCCTGGCGCTGTGGTTCGCCGCCTCGCGCCTCCCGGCCTCGGCACGCGGTGAAAAGCGCCAGCGCGTGGACGGCGTGGGCATGGCGCTGCTGATGCTGGCCGTGGGCGCGGTGGCGCTGGGCATCGTGCAAGCCGACGCACCGCACTGGAGCCGGGCCGACGTGGCGGCTTGCCTGCTCACCGGCGCGGTGGCGCTGGCGAGCTTCATCGCTTGGGCACGGCACACGCCGGCGCCGCTGGTGGACCTGAAGCTTTTCCAGCACCGCAGCTACCGCTGGGTGAACCTGGCGACGCTGGCCTTCGGCACGGCCTTCGCGATGATGTTTTTCGGCGTCTTCTTCTATCTCACGGCGCTGTGGCACTACCCGCTGCCGCGGGCCGGGCTGGCCATCACGCCGGGGCCGCTGCTGGTGATGCCCACGGCGCTGGTGGGCGGGCGGCTGGCCGCGCGCCTGGGCCACAGGCCGCTGCTGCTGGCCGGCGCGGGGCTGTTCGCAGCCAGCGGGCTGTGGTTCTGGATCGTCCCCGGCCTGGAGCCGGCCTACCTCACGCAATGGCTGCCCGGGCTGGTGCTCAGCGGCTTGGGCGTTGGGCTGGTGCTGCCGTCGCTTTCAGCCGCGGCGGTGAGCCGGCTGCCGCCCGCGCACTACGCCGTGGGCAGCGCGGTGAACCAGGCCACGCGCCAGGTCGGCTCGGTGTTGGGCGTGGCGCTGACGGTGCTGCTGGTGGGCGCGGCCGGCGTGCAGCGCGCGGATTTCAGCCTGCTCTACGGCGGCTACGTGGCGCTGGCGCTTCTCACGGCGCTGTGCAGCCTGCCGGTGGACACGCGCCCGCCCAGGGCGCCCGCGCGGGATTGAGCTTTAAACGGCGCCTGCATGCGAGCACACGGGGCACGCGCGGCGCTGTCCACGCCTGCCTCTTTTTTAGGCATAGGCGGTACACCCCTGGCCCATCAAGCACTTAGGCGTGCCGCGCGCAGCCGCCCCACAGACTTGTCCACAGCGGCGGGGGGTAAGTGCGGGGCAGGCGCTGCAACCTGGTCAGGCCGCGAGCCAAGCCTCGAATTCCCGGTCTCCCATGGGCGGCGCCACGTAAAACCCCTGCAGCTCCGCACACCCCCGTGCCGCGAGCCCCTGCGCCTGGGTTTCAGACTCCACGCCCACGGCCACGCTGCGGATGTTGAACGCCTGGGCCATGCCCAGTGCGGCGCGGACCATCTGTAAATCGCCCTGGTCGTGCTGCATGCGCCCTATGAACCCGCGGTCGATCTTGAGCGCGGACACCGGCAGCCGCCGCAGCGTCGCCAGCGACGCGTAGCCGGTGCCGAACCCGTCCAGCGCCACGCCTATGCCGTGCTTCGCGCAAGCTTTCACGGCGCGCGCGGCGGCAATCAGATCGTCCTGGACGGCCGTTTCCGCCACCTCCAGCTCCACGCCCGCGCCCCCATTGCCGCCACCGCCGCCCTCCAGCAGCAGGCACGCCACCGTGTCGGCCAGGTCGGGCAGCGCCAGCGTGGCGGGCGCCACGTTGAGGCTCAGCGCCAGCGCGTGGCCAGCCTCGCGCCAGCGCGCGCGCTGCACCGCCGCGGCCCGCAGGGCCCACAAGTCCAGCTCCACCTCCAGCGGCGTACCGGCGGCGGCCTTCAGAAAATCCTGTGGCGACAGCAGCCCGCGCCGGGGGTGCTGCCAGCGCAGCAGCGCCTCGGCGCCCAACAAGCGCCGTGTGCGCGCGCACACGCGGGGCTGCCAGTGCAGGCGCAACTGGTCGCTGAACAGCGCCATGCGCAACTCCTCCAGCAGCGCCTCCTGCTCCAGCGGCCGCTCCAGTGCCTCGCCGGCCAGGCACACGCCCTGGCCCAGGCGCTGCGCGCGGTACATGGCCGCGTCGGCCGCGCGCAGCAGCGCCTGGGCCGAGTCGCCATGCGCCGGCCACATCGCCACGCCCGCGCTGGCGCTGGCGCGCGGCACCTGCGTGCTCAGCGCGTAGGGCTGCTGCAGCGCCTGGTGCACCCGCTGCAGCGTTGCCTGCACGGCGGCCATGCCCTGCAGCCCGCCCAAGAGCAGCGCGAACTCCCCGCCGCACAGCCGCGCCACCGTGTCGCCCGGGCGCAGGCAACCGCGCAGCCGCGCCGCAGCCGCCAGGAGCAGCGCATCGCCCTGGGCGTTGCCGTACCAGCCGACGAAGTCGTGCCAGCCGTCCAGGCTCAGGTGGCACACCGCCACCTGGTGGTCCTGGCGCCGCGCCTGCTCCAGCAGCTCGTCGAGCCGCTGCGGCGCCAGCGCCCGCGCGGGCAGCCCCGTCACCGGGTCGTGCAGCGGTTGGCCGCCGCCCGCCGCCGGGGAACCCGCCACGTGGCCGGCCGGGCGGCCGTACCAGGCCACGTAATGGGCCGGCGCGCCGCCCTCGCCCTGGACGGCGGCGATGCGCACCCGCTCGGCCACCAGCGTGCCGTCGGCGCGGCGGTTCCACACCTCGCCGCTCCAGTGCCCAAGCGAGTGCAGGCTGGCCCACAGCGCGCGGTAGAACTCGCGCCCGTGGCGGCCGCTGGCCCAACGCGCCGGGGTGGCGCCCAAAAGCTCCTCGCGCGCGTAGCCGCTGGCGGCGACGAAGGCGTCGTTGACGCCCTGGATGCGCCCGCCCGCGTCCGTGACCACCATGCCCTCGCCCTCGGCCTCTTCGGCCAGCCACTGCGGCGCCTGTCCGTCCGGCAGCGCCTGTTCCTGCGCCTGCAGCAGGGCGCCCAGGGGCAGCGGCGCATTCATGCCGGCGCTCCCAGCGCGTCCTGCAGCGTGCCGGAGCCCACCAGGCGCAGCCAGCCGCAGGCGGCCACGGCGGCGTGGCGGGCGTCGCGCGGGTCGCGCGCCAGCACCAGCAGCCGTGTCGAGGGCACGCAGCGGGCGATCTGGAGCAGCCATTGCTCGAAGCCGTCGCCCGCGTGGTCGCCATCGACCACCACCGTGTCGAACCCGCCGCCGCAGGCCTTGAACACCGCCGGCGCCACGCTGGTGTAGAGCTGCCACTGCAGCCCCGGCTGCAAGCGCGCCAGCGCGGGCAGCAGCGCGGCGCCCCGGTCCACGGTGGTGACCAGGATGGCGCCGGAAGAGGAGTGGGACATGGACTGCGGACCTGATGCTGCTGCTGCGGGCCGTGCGAGACGGATGAAGGCCGGGCCCGAAGACACGAAGTGTCCCGGCGGCGGGCACCGGCGTCTGCCGCGAAAGCTGGACGGGCGCTGTAGCGGATTCTTGATGGTTCGGAAGGGGAAGGCGGCTGACCTTGGACGCAGGCAGCGGGATGGCGGCTGCCGGCGCAGCGGCCCCTCAGCCTTCATTCCCACGAAGGCGCACTGCGGTCCGGGAAAAACACGTTTCCTTGGACAGCCAGGCGCCTTCGCGGGAATGACGGGCGCACCCTCGTGGACCGCACGCGCCCAACGGCAGGTGTTGGACCGTCTAACACCGTGTTCAGGGGAGAGGCCGCAGCGTGCCGGCGGCACGCCCGGCAACTCACTCCTCGTCGTCCTCCACCAGCCCCGTGCGCAGCGCCAGGCGTACCAGGGCGGGCACGTCGCCCACGCCCAGCTTGGCCATGAGGCGGCTGCGGTAGGTGTCCACGGTGCTTGGGCTGAGCTTCAACTGCGCGCCTATGGCGGCGCTGGTGCGGCCCTGCACCACCAGGCGTGCGATCTGGCGCTCGCGCGGCGACAGCAGCGCGATGGGGTCGTCCTGCGCCGGCGCGGCCAGCTCCTGCACCAGCAGGTCGGCCACACCCGGGCCCAGGTGGCGGCGCCCTTGGGCCACGGCCTCCACCGCGGCCAGCAGCTCGCGCGTGGGCGAATCCTTGAGCACATAGCCCAAGGCCCCCAGCCGCAAGGCTTCGCCCACGTTGCGCGGCAGCGCCGACATGGTCAGCACCAGCGTGCGCACGCCAACAGCCCTCGCCTTGAGCGCGCCCAGCAGCTCCAGCCCCGAGCGCGCCCCCAGGTTCAGGTCCAGCAGCAGCAGTTGCGGCTGCAGCGCGGCGATGTCGGCCAGGGCGCGCTCGGCGTCCTCGCCTTCGCCCACCACCTCGTGGCCCGCGCCCTGCAGCACGGTGCGCAGGCCGTCGCGGACGATGGGGTGGTCATCCACCAGATAGATGCGCGTCATCACGGTCGTCCTCCCATTCGATCTCCATGCGGCTGCCCTGCCCCGGGCGGCCCTTGAGCCGGTAGCGCGCGCCGATGGCGAAGGCGCGCTCGCGCATGCCCACCACGCCCAAGTGGCCCGGGCGCTGCGGATCGTCCGGCACGCCGCAGCCGTCGTCGCGCACCTGCAGCCGCAGCCAGCCGCGCTCGCCCTCCAGCGCGCAGTGGATGTGCGTGGCCCCGGCATGCAGCACGGCGTTGTGCAGCGCCTCGCGCGCGACCATGAAAAAGGCGTACTCCACCTGCGGCGGCCAGCGCAGCGACGGCAACCCCGGCGTGACGCGCAGCGACAGCGCCGGCCCCCCGGCCTCGGCGCGGCGGCAGCGCAGGTCGTGCTCCAGCGCCGCCACCAGGCCCTGTTCCTCCAGCAGCGCCGGGCGGAGCTCCACCAGCGCGCCGCGCACCTCGGCCGAGGCCTGCTCCACCAGGGCGCGCACGGCAAGCGCGGCGCGGCGCTGGGCGGGCGACAGCAGCGGCAGCGGGTCCGGCGCCTCCAGCGCCGAGAGCTGCAGGCGCAGCGCGCTCAGCGTCTGCCCCAGGCCGTCGTGCAGCAGTTGCGCCAGGCGCCGCGTGCCTTCCTGCTCCTGCTCCATCAGGCGCTGGGTGAGGCGGCTCAGGTCCAGTTGCGACTGCAGCAGCGCGCTTTCGGCGCGCTTGCGCTGCGTGACGTCGCGCGCTACGCCCAACAGCCCGGTGATGCGCCCGTCGGCCGCGCGCAGCGGCAGCTTGACGCTCAGGAAGTGGCGCTGCTCGCCGCGGCCGGCGTCGAAAAAGCGCTCCTCCACCTCGATGCGCTCGCCGCCGCGCAGGATGCGCTCGTCCTCGGCGTCCGCCGCCGCGGCGTGGCCCGCGGGCAGCACCTGGGCATTGCCCAAGCCCTGCAGCGCCTCGCGCGGCAGGCCGATGACGGCTGCCGCCGCGCTGTTGAGCAGCGTCCAGCGGCCCAACGCGTCCTTGGTCCACACCGGGTCGGGAATGTTCTCCATCACTTCCTCCAGCACGGCCGCGGCCTGGCGCGCGTGCGCCTCGCTGCGCGCGAGCTCGGCCGTGCGCTGCGCCACGGTGCTCTCCAGCTCGTCGCGGTGCGCGGCCAGCGCGGCTTCGGAGGCGCGGCGGCGCGCCACCTCGCGCCCAAGCAGCAGCACCACGGCCAGCAGCGTGCACACCGCCAGCGCCCCGCCCACGGCCAGGGTGCGCGCGGCCTGCCGCGGGGTCTCTTGCACCAGCAGCCCGGCACCGGTGTGCAGGGCACGCAGGCCGGCCCCCTGCGGCGGCGCCAGCACGCCCAGGCGCACCACGGCCGACCAGCCCATGGCCAGCAGCGCCACCACGGCCACCGTGGCGGCCACCAGGCTCAGCCGCGTGAGCCAGCCCGCGCCCAAGTGCAGCAGCAGCCAGCCCGCGCACAGTGCCAGCAGCCCAAGCGCCGTGTGCAGCGCCATGCCGGCGTAGGGCCACAGCCGATAAAAGGCCTGCACGTCCACCAGGCAGCCGAAGACGGCCAGCAGCGCCAGCAGCGCGGCGGCGACGGCTGCCGCCACGGCCCAGGCGCCGCGGCGCCCGGGGGGACGGCCGGACCCCGCCGCCAATGCCAGGCCGCACAGCACGAAGCCCAGCGCGGTGGCGGGCAGCATGCGCCCGCCGGGCCCCGTGGTGTCGGCCAGCAGGCCGGCCACCTCGGCGGCGCGGCCTTGCAGCGCGTCGCCCACGCAGCCCGCCAGCGTCGCGGCACCCGCGCCGGCCACCAGCAGGCCCAGCACCTGCGCCAGCCGGCGCGCCGCGGCCGACGCGCAGGCCGACAACAGCAGCGCCAATCCCGCCCCCGCGAAGCAGCCGGCGGCCGCGAGCTTCATCAGCCCCGGCCCGGCCGACTGCAGCGCCCGCACGGCCGGCAGGTGCAGCCAGCCGTCCAGCAGCACCAGGCCGCCCAACGCCAGCACGCCCAGCGCCAGGGCCTGCGCGGCCCGCGTGGCGCAGGGGGAAGCGCAGGAGCTCGCCAGTGAGGGATCGCTTGCAGCCAAGAGGAGGAAGGGCGGGCCCGCGGCCCCCCGAAAAACCGAAAGCCGAGGATTGGAGAGCCTGCGCGCCGCCCTGGCGCCACGTCACGGCGCGAAAGTGTGACGAATCGACGCTTCACCGCAGCCTCACCACCCGCTCACCACCGCCCCACCGCAGCCCGGCCGCGGCCGGACCGCAAGCGCCCTGTGGCCCCACCCCCGCTGTCGCCGCCCCCTCAGGTCAGGAGAAAACGCTCCACCGCCTCCATGAACACGCGCGTGCGCGCCGGCACCAGCCCGCGCCCGGGCAACTGCGCGTACACGCGCAGCGCATGCGCCGTGAAGCCCGGCAGCAGCGGGACGAGGGCGCCGGACTCCACCTCGCGCCGGCAGTAGGAGGTGGCCAGCATCGCCGCCCCATGCCCGGCCAGGGCGGCCTGCAGCCGCAGCGCGGCGTTGCTGGTACGCAAGGGGCCGCGCGGCTGCAGCTCGTGCGTGCGCCCGTCCGCATGCTGGAAGCGCCACCACGCCTCGCCCGGCGTGGTCAGGCAGGGCCAGCCGACCAGGGCCTGCGGGTCGGCTGGCTGGCCGTGGCGGCGCAGCAGCGCCGGCGCGGCATAGACGCCGCGCGCCACGCTGTAGACGCGGCGCACCACGCGCTGCGAGTCCGGCAGCGGCTCGCTGCTGCTGAAGAACACCACGTCGTACTGGGCCGTGGCCTCCTCCACGTCCGAGGCACGCACGTCCAGCTCGATCTGCAGCCCGGGGTGGCGCGCCAGCACGTCGTTGACCACCTCGCCCAACTGCAGCGCGCCGAACTCGTAAGGCGTGGCGATGCGCAGCATGCCGCGCGGCTCGTCGCGCGCGTCGCCCGCCTCGGCGGCCACCGCGTCCAGCCGCTCGAACAGCGGGCCCAACTGCGCCAGCAGCCGCTGGCCCTGCTCGGTGAGCAGCAGCCGCCGCGTGCTGCGCTCCATCAGCCGCGCCCCCAGCGCCTGCTCCAGCCGCGCCACCGCGTGGCTCACCGAGGACTTGGGCCAGTCCAGCTGCTCGGCGGCGCGCGTGAAGCTGCCGCAGCGTGCCACCACGGCAAAGGCATACCAGTCGTTCCAGTTCATGCGGCCTATTGTCCAGATTGTCCAATCACTTGAACACTGCGTTCACCAACGCCTCTTTATGCCGCCGGCCGAACAATGCAACATCCCGGCATGAAGTTCACGCCGTCCGTCCTGCCCTCGTCCCCGTCCGCCGCGCTGGTGCGGCCGCCGCTGCTGTCGGCGCATCCGCACTGGGCCGCCTGGCGCGTGTACGCCTTCGGCGCGGTGCTTGGGCTGGTGGCGTCGCTGGACATCGTGGGCTCCATCCTCATCGCCATGGCCGGCACGCAGGTGCAGGTGGGCCTGCACGCCGCGGCGCGCGACTTCCTGTGGGCGTTCACCGCCTACGCGGGCGCGGCGGTCGTGGCCAACCTGGTGCTGGTGCGCGCGGCCGCGCACGTGAGCTGGCGCGGCTTCACGCTGGCCAGCCTGGCGGTGTTCGCGGCCGGCTCGCTGGCCTGCGCGGCGTCGCCCTCGCTTGGGCTGCTGGTGGCGGCGCGCGCGCTGCAGGGTTTGGGCGGCGGCGGGCTGTTCGCCGCGGCGCGCATCCTGGCGCAGTACAGCGCGCAGCCGCGCGAGCGGTTGTCGCTGTTCTGGGGTTTCGGACTGGCCAACTTCACGCTGGTGGCGCTGGCGCCCTGGGTCACGGCGACGCTGATGGCGCGCCACGGCTGGCCGCTGCTGTTCCTGCTGCAGGCAGGGCTGGCCGTGCTGCTGCTGCCGCTGGTGTGGCTGCTGTTTCCGCGGCGCGGCGCGGGCGCGCCATCGCAGGTGCGCACGGGTGCGCCGGTGGACGCACACGGGGCCGCGCCGGCAACCGCGCCCATGGGCACGCCGATGGGCTCGCTGGACTGGCCGGGCGTGGCCGCCTTTTCCCTGGGCGCGCTGCTGCTGGTGCACGCGCTGGAGCAGTTGCGCCACTTCGCGCCGGCCCAAGCCCCGCTGCTGGCCGGTTGGGCGCTGGCCGGGCTGGCGCTGCTCGTGGCGGCGCTGCGGCGCTTTCACCGCCACCCCGACCCCTGGCTGGACCCGCGGCGGCTGGCCAGCCGCCGCTACCTGGCGGGCCTGGCCTTCTACGGCCTCTTCTACCTGGTGAACGGCGCCTGGAACTACGCCGTGCCGGCGCTGCTGGTGCAGGGGCTGCACATGCCGCTGCCGCAGGCCGGGGCGCTGCTGTCGCTGGGCGGGGCGGTGTCGGTGGTGGCGGTGGTGGTGTTCCACCTGTCGCTGCCGCGGGTGATGCGCAAGCGCCGCTACATCGCGCTGGGCTACGTTGGGCTGGCCGCCGCTTTCGCGCTGATGGCGCAGGCGGCGCATGCCGACGGCGCGGCGCCCGCCTGGGCACTGGCGGGACTGCTGCTGCAGGGCGCCATGCCGGTGCTGGCGCTGCTGCAGGTGGCCATGATGACCTTCGTGGAAATGCCCACCGAGGACTTCGCGCACGCTTACGCGTTCAAGAGCATCGTGCGCGAGATCGTCAACGCGTTGGGCGCGGGGCTGACGGTGCTGCAACTGCAGCACGGCAGCGAGGCGGCGCTGCAGGCGTCCGCGCCCGCGCTGGCGTCAGCCGATGCGCACGCCCTGGCGCTGCGCGCCGCGGCGGGCGATCTGTTGGGCGCGCTGGCCCTGGGCTGCCTGCTGGTGGCCGCGGTGGCGGTGGCGCAGCGCTCGCTGAAGTAAGCGCGGCGGCGGCGCCCGCGCAGGACGGGCGCCCAGGGCTGCTCTCAGTGCAGCACCAGCACCGGCAGCTTGCTGTTGGAGATGACGTGCTTGGTGTGCGAGCCGAAGAGGAACTCGCCCAACGCGCCGCGGCCGTGGGTGACCATGACGATCATGTCGCAGCCCAGGCGCTCGGCCTCGCCGGTGATGGCGTCGTCCACGGCGCCGGACTCGACGGAGTGGCCGCTGAACTCCACGCCGGCCGCCACCGCGCGCTCCTCGAACTGGCGCAGCAGCGCCTTGGCGTGCTTCTGGTTCTCATCCTCGTGGTGGCGCACGCGCTCGGCGTAGGCCGCCGCATCGGGGCTCACCAGCGACAGGCTGATTTCCGGCTCGACCACGAAGCCCGTGATGCGCGCGCCCAATTGCTGGGCCAGGGCGATGCTGCCTTGCATGGCGCGGTGGGAAAGCTCGGAACCGTCAACGGGAACGAAAAGGTGCTTGTACATGTGGGTTACCTCGTGCTTACAGCGTAGGTGCGCGGAGCCGCCCGGGGATTGATGTCCATCAAGTTGTCATGCCGCCAGCCCGTTGCCGCCGTTTTTCCGTGGCGCAGGCCCGGCTCAGCGGCCAAACCCGAACAGGCGCCTGGGCGTGTCGCACCACAGCGCCTGGCGCGTGGCCGCATCCGGCACCCAGGCCTCCCACAAGGCCAGCAGCGGGCCGTAGTCGATGCGCGCGGGCGCACGCAGGAAGGGCCAGTCCGACGCCCACACCAGCGACTGCGGGCCAAACGCGGCCAGCAGCGCCTGCACGAAAGGCCGGGCATCCCCGTGCGGATGCGGCTGCGCCGAGAACTTGGCCAGGCCGGAGAGCTTGACGCAGGCCCGCCCCGTGTCCGCCAGCGCCAGCAGCGCCTGGAAGCCCGCCTGGCCCACGCCGGCTTGCGGGTCAGGCCGGCCCGCGTGGTCGAACAGCAGCCGCGCGCCGCTGTCGCGCAGCAGGGGCGCCATCTCCACCAGCTGGTCGCCCTGCACCTGCACCTGGGCCCACAGGCCCAGGTCGCGCAGCCGCTGCAGCAGCGGGGCGGCGTCGCGGTAGGCCGACGTGCCCAGCAGCGCGGCGTTGAAGGCCACGCCGACGACACCGGCCGCCTGCAGCGCCTGCAACTCGTCGCGGCCGGCGTCGTTGCGCACCACGGCCACCCCCTTGTAGCGGCCCGCGCCCTGGGCCAGCGCATCGAGCAGGCAGCGGTTGTCCAGCCCGTAGCCGGAGTTGGGCCCAACCAGCAGGGCATGGCTGAAGCCGTGGGCATCGAGCAGCCGGCCCAGTTGCGCGGCCGTGCCGATCTCGGCGCCCGCGGGCCTGTAGAAGGTGTCAGAAGCGTAGGCAAAGCGGTCCGGGTCGAAGACGTGCACGTGGCAGTCCACCCAGCCGGCGGGCGCCGCATTCAACACGGCGGTTTCGCTTGTCATGTCGGCTCCCTTGCGTCCCACCCGGCCAGCCGGCCCCCAAGAAGACTCACTTGCGCAGCTTGGCCAGCTCGGCGTAGGCCTCCCTGACCGTTTCCGGCCCAACCTTCTCGGCCAGCTTGTCTATGGCCGGCTTGGCCTTGGCGCGCATCTTCTCCACCTCGGCCGGCGACAGCTCCGTCACCTGCATGCCGCCCTTCTTCAGCTCGGCCAGGGCCGCGTCGGCCTGCTGGCGCGACACCTGGCGCTGGTACTGGATGGCGGCCGCCGCGGCGTCGGTGACGATCTTCTTCTCCTCGGCGCTGTAGCCGTCCCAGACCTTCTTGCTGAACAGCAGCGCCATGGGGTTGTAGATGTGGCGCGTGACGGTCAGGTACTTCTGCACCTCGTTGAAGCGCGAGGCCTTGATGGTGGTGAAGGGGTTCTCCTGCCCGTCGATGGCCCCCTGCTCCAGCGCGCTGTACACCTCCGGGAACGGCATGGGCGTGGCGTTGGCGCCCAGGGCATTGAACAGGTCCACGTAGATGGGCGACTGGATGACGCGGATCTTGAGCCCCGCGATGTCCTCGACCTTGTTGATGGGCCGCTTGTTGTTGGTCAGGTTGCGAAAGCCCAGGTCGAAGTAGCCCAGGCCCACCATGCCCTTGTCGGCCAGCATGCCCAGCAGCTTCTGGCCCAGCGGGCCGTCGCTGAGGGCATCGGCCTCGGCCGGGCCGTTGAACAGGAAGGGCACGTCGAAGACGCCCAGCTCCTTGACGTGCGAGGACAGGATGCCGGCGTTCAGGTTGGTCATCTCCAGCGTGCCGCCCTGCACCGCGGAGACGTTCTGCAGGTCGCCGCCCAGCACGCCGCCCGGGAACAGCTTCACGTGCATCTTCTGGCCGGAGGCCTTTTCCACCAGCTCGGCAAAGCGCTTGGCGCCCAAGTCCTGCGGGTGGCCCGCCTGGTTGAGGTAGGCGAACTTGATGGTGCGCTCGCGCACCTGCGCGCCGGCGGACGTCGCGGCGCCGGCCAGCGCCAGCGCGGCGGCCACGGCCAGTGCGGCACGGCGGGTGAGGGTGTTCATGGCTTGTCTCCTGTGGGATGTCGGTCTTGTGGTCTTGCGGTTTTGCGTTCTTGGAATGGATCTGCAGCTTCCGCGGCTCAATCCACGCCGGCCAGCAGTGCGCGGGTCTTGTCCAGCATGCGGCGCACGCGCTCCAGCGCGGGCAGCGTCTGCGCCAGCGACGCCATGGGCACTTCCAGGCTCAGCGCAATGCCCGCCGGCAGCGCGCGCAGCAGGCCGCGCAGGTCCAGCCCGCCGTCGCCGGGCATGAGCCGCTCGGCGCGGGCCTGGTGCAGCAGCGTGGCGCGATCGCTTGGGCGCTGCGCCGGCGCGTCGCACAGCTGCGCATAGCGGAAGTACGCCGGGTTGAGCGCGGCCACGCCGGCGGGCGTGCCGCCGGCGCGGTCCCAGTGGAGGGGGTCCACGACCAGGCCGAGGTCGTCCCGGCCGGTCGCTTCGATCACGCGCGCGGCGGCCTCCAGCGTGGGCACCTCGTACCAGGGCGTGGGCTCCAGGTCCACGACCAGCCCGTAGCGCGCGGCCAGCGTGCACAACTGGCCCAAGCGGTCGGCCAGGCGGGCGGTGTCCGCGTCCTGCGGGGCCGCCAGCACGTGGCGCGCGCCCAGCACCGCGCCGGCCTCCAGCGCGCCCTCGTAGTCGGCCACGCGGGTGGCGGGCTGCAAGCGGAAGATCTCGATGTCCCACACCTGCAGCCCCGTGTCGCGCAGCCGCCGCGCGGCCTCGCGCACCAGCGGCGTGTCGCCCTGGGTGTCGTGCCGCGGCTCGTCGGCCGTGGCGGGGATGAGCCGCAGGCCCAGGCCGTCGCAGCCGGCCGCCGCGGCGTTGCTCACCATGTCCGGCGGCGACAGCTCCAGGTGCGTGAGCGGCGCAATGCCGATGAGGCGCTTCATGTCGCGTGGCCCAGCGGTGTCAGTAGTTGGCGCGGCCGCCGGAGAGGTCGAAGGCAAAGCCGGTGGTGAAGCTGCACTCGGGGCTGGCGATCCAGGCCACCATGGCCGCGATCTCCTCCACGGTGAGGAAGCGGCCCATGGGAATCTTGGCCTTGGAGGCGGCGATGTGCTCCGGCGTCATTTCCTTGAGCAGGTCCGTCTCCGTCATCACCGGCGCGATGCAGTTGACCAGCACGCCGGAGTCGGCCAGCTCGCGCGCCAGCGACTTGGTGAAGCCCACGACGCCATGCTTGGCCGCCGCGTAGGCGGCAATGCCGGGCACGCCTTCCTTGCCCGCGGCCGAGGCCACGTTGACGATGCGCCCGTAACCGGCGGCCCGCATGGCCGGCGTGGCCACGCGGCAGCAGTGGAAGACGCCGCCCAGGTTGACCGCCAGCACGCGGCTCCAGGCCTCCAGCGGGTACTCCCACACCGGCGTGACCGGCCCGTTGATGCCGGCGTTGTTGACCATGATTTCCACGTGGCCGACGCGCTCCAGCGTCGCGTCCCAGGCCCGCTGCACGCTGTCGAAGTCGCTGACGTCCACGCGCTGCAGGTCGGCGGGCATGAAGCCGGCGCGCTCGGTGTCGAAGGCCGACACGTCGCGGTCCCAGATGACGACCCGGCAGCCCTCCTGCGCCAGGCGCCGGCCGATGCCCAGGCCGATGCCGCGCACGCCCCCGGTGACGATGGCGACTTGTCCTTTGATGCCGGGGCCCGTGATGTCCATGCTGTCCTGCTGCGTTGGTGGCTGCGATGGACGGCGACTGTAGGAAGGCGGGGAAAATCGGTCCATCCGCTACAGCCGATCAACGCCATCAGGAAATCCGATAGTGCATTCGGACCACGACCCCGCCCAGCTCCTGGACCCCAAGCTGCTCACGCTGTTCGTCCTGCTCTACACCACGCGCAGCGTCACGCGCGCGGCCGAGGCGCTGGAGCAGAGCCAGCCCACGGTCAGCGCGTGGCTGGCCCGGCTGCGCGAGCTGCTGGGCGATCCGCTGTTCGTCCGCACGGGCGCCGGCATGCAACCCACGCCGCGCGCCGAGGCGCTGGTCGAGCCGGTGCGCGAGGCGCTGCAAAGCCTGCGCCGCATCAGCGCGCCGGCGCGGGAGTTCGTCCCGGCGCAAGCGCAGCGCGGCTTTCGCGTCTGCATGACCGACGCCAGCCACATCACCCTGCTGCCGCGGCTGCTCAGGCGCGTGCGCGCGCAGGCGCCGCGCGTGCGGCTGGAGGCCATTCCCATCGACGACGGCACGCCGCGCGAGCTGGAAACCGGCCACGCCGACCTGGCCCTGGGCATCATCCCCGGGCTGGAGTCCGGCTTCTACCAGCAGGTGTTCTACGAGCAGGACTTCGTGTGCCTGGTGAGCCCGCAACATCCGCTCATCCACGACACGCTGACCCTGGAGCAGTACCAGGCCGCGGCCCACGTGCAGGTGCTGTCCGGCAAGAGCCACGCGCTGCTGGAGGAGGCGCTCAAGGCGCAGCGCGTTCAGCGCGACGTGCTGCTGCGCCTGCCCGGCTTCCTGGGCCTGGCCACCGTCGTGGCGGACACGGACCTCGTGGCCACCGTGCCGCGCCAGATCGGCGAGACGCTGGCCCGCAACGGGGGGCTGAAGGTGCTGGCCTGCCCCATCGCCGTGCCCCGCTACACGGTCAAGCAGTACTGGCACGCGCGCATGCACCACGACCCGGCCAACCGTTGGCTGCGCAACCTGTGCGCCTCGCTTTACATGAACGGATGAAGCCCGCCGCGCGGCTCAAAAGGCCACGCCGCGCACCATCTCCACGAAGCGGGCCATGACGGGCTTTTCCTCCACGTCCTTGCGCCGCCACACCAGGCACAGCTCCGACACCGCGTGCGCGGGCAGCTCCACGGGCCGCATCACCACGCCCGCCATCGAGACCTGGCTGGCCGAGCGCTGCAGCAGCGCCAGGCCGACGCCGCTGGCCACCAGGCCCAGCATGCAGTAGGTCTGGCGCACCTGCTGCACGCAGTGCGGCGTGATGCCGGCGGTGTGGAACACGCTGGTGAGCAGCTCGTACATGCGCCCGCCCTGGCCGGGCTCGTACATGACGAGGTTTTCGCCGTCCAGGTCCTGCAGCCGCAGGCGGCGGCGCGAGGCCAGCCGGTGGCCGGCGGGCAGCGCCGCGGCGAAGGGCTCGCGCAGCAGGCTCAGGCTGTCGAAGTCGGCCAGCGCCACCGGCGGGCGCACGATGCCGGCGTCCAGCCGCCCCGTGCGCAGCGCTTCGAGCTGCTCGGAGGAGCTCAGGTCGCGCAGCACGATCTGCACGCGCGGCAACTGCGCGGAGGCCGCCGCCACCAGCTTGGGCAGCACGCTGAAGCTGGCGCCGGCCACGTAGCCCAGGGCGATGCTGCCCTCCTCGCCGGTATCGGCGCGGCGCGCCGCCAGCGCCGCCGACTGCGCCGCCTCCAGCACCCGCTGCGCCTCGCCCAGGAAGGCCTGCCCGGCCGGCGTGAGGCGCACCGCGTGCGGCCCGCGCTCCAGCAGCCGCACGCCCAGGGCGTGTTCCAGTTGCTGCACCTGGCGGCTCAGCGGCGGCTGCGTCATGTTCAGCCGCTGCGCTGCGCGGCCGAAGTGCAGCTCGGTCGCGACGGCCACGAAGCAGCGGAGCTGGCTGAACTGGAACGGGAGAGACACGGGGCGAGGTCCTGCGGGCACCCCTGGCCGCGCGGCGCAGACGCAAGGACGCAGAGCGCGGCGGCAAAGGGCGCGTCAGTCTATAGCCGCTTCCTCGGCCGGCACGGCCACGCCCAGGCGGTCGGCCCAAGCGGTGAGCGTTGTCCAGGCGGCCGCGCCGTAGGCAATGCCTTGCGCGCGGGCCTGCTGCTCCAGCCGCGCCGCCTGGTCGCCGGGCATGCGCACCGGGCTCGCCGGGTCTATGGGCCGGTTGGCGCGGCACTGGCGCGAGAGGTAGTCCGTCTGCTCCATGAACGCCTCGCGGCCGGCGAAGAAGGCGGGGTCGATGACCTGCAGGAACACGTTGCCGCCCCAGCGCGCGGGCGCGTCGGCCCGCCCGTGGCCGGAAAGGCCTTGCGACAGCGCCTCCACCATCAGCGCCAGGCCAAAGCCCTTGTGGCCGTACTCCTGGCCGCCCAGGAGCTGCAGCGAACCGCGCGGCTCGGCGTGCTCCAGCACGGCCGGGTCGCGCGTGGGCCGGCCCTGGGCGTCCAGCAGCCAGGGAAACTCGAACTGCTCGCCCGCGGCGTGCTTCTGGCGCGTCATGGACGTGGTGGTGATGGAGGCGCACATGTCCACCAGCACCGGGTGCTCAGGCCCCGGCCAGCCCACCGCGAACGGGTTCGGCGTGAACAGCGCCTCGGTGCCGCCGTAGGGCGCCACGCGCCGCGCCGCCGGCTCCGAGTTGGCGATGACGGCCACGCAGCCGCGCTCGGCGGCCTGCCGGGTCAGCGCCGCCAGGCAGCCGATGTGGTGGCTCCTGCGGAGGGCCACCGTCACCACGCCCAACGTGGCGGCGCGATCGACGGCCATGCCGATGGCGCGGCTCATCAGCCACAGGCCCGGCAGGTAGGCGCCGTCCCACACCACGGCCGCGCCGCTGTCGGCCACGACCTCCGGCTCCCCGCGCAGCGCCATGCCGCCCTTGGCGATGTCGGCCAGGTACAGCGGCGCCATGGCCAGGCCGTGGGTGCGGCGGCCCATCATGTCGGTGAGCACCAGCAGCCGCGCCACCTCGGCGGCCTTGTCGGCCTCCATGCCGGCGGCCTCGAACAGCGCGCGGCCGAAGGCGGTGAGCGCCTCGGCGGGCAGGCGCAGGGCCTCGTGCGCGTCGCGGGCGTCGTGGGCGTCGTGGGCGGGCTGCGTCATTGCGCCCCCTCGATCACGCCGCCGGCCTGCTTGACCACCGCGGCCCAGCGCGTGCGCTCCTTGGCGATGAGCTCCGTGGTTTCCTGCGCACCCAGGCTGGAGACTTCCATGCCCGCCTCCACCAGCGCAGCGCGCACCGCGGGGGTTTGCACGATGCGCGAGAGCTCCGCCCCCAGGCGGGCCACCTGCTCCCTGGGCATCTTGGACGACACCGTGACGCCCTGCCAGGTGCCCGCGACGAAGTCCGCCACGCCCTGCTCGGCCAGCGTCGGCACGTCCGGCAGCAGCGGCGAGCGCGTGGCCTTGGACACGCCTATGACGCGCAGCTTGCCGCCCTGCACCAGCGGCAAGGTGGCGGGCATGCCGTTGAGCACGGCCTGGGTGTTGTTGGCCATGGTGTCGGCCACGGCCGGCGCGCCGCCCTTGTAGGGCACGTACTGCCAGCGCAGCCCCGTGAGCTGCGCGAGCTGCATGGTCGCCAGGTGGTTGGGCGTGCCGGTGCCGGGCACGGCGGCGCTCAGCCGCTCGGCCTTGGACAGCGCCACCAGCTCCTTGAGGTTGGTGGCCTTGAGCGTGGACGGCACCACCAGCAGGTAGGGCGCGTAGGCCAGCATGGCCACGCCCTGCAGGTCGCGCGCGGGGTCGTAGGCGAGATTTTTGTAGGCCAGCGGCGCGATGGCCAGCCCGCCCACGTCGCACAGCAGCAGGGTGTGCTGGTCGGTGGCCTGCGCCACCGCCGCGGCGCCGATGTTGCCGCCCGCGCCGCCGCGGTTCTCCACGATGACGGGCACGCCCAAGGCATCGCTCAGCGGCTTGCTGATGAGGCGGGCGATGATGTCGGAGGTGCCGCCCGCGGCATTGGGCACGACGATCCTGAGCGGCTTGTTGGGCCAGGCCTGGGCCCAGGCGCCGGACGAGGCGGCCAGCGCGAGGGCCGCAAGCGCCTGCAGCGCGTGGCGACGACGGGAATTCATGAGGCTTGTCTCCTGGTGATGCCTGCGGGCCTGTGGACCAGGCCTCCAGGAAATTGCATCACCGGCGACGATGCGCGTCCAATGCCAACGCTGGATGGGACGATGCGCGCTTTGCATCGCAACCGGCCAGCCGGCCGGACGCGCCTAGGCCAGCGGCACCATGAGCTGCCGTATCAACGCCGCGGTGTCCGGCCGCGCGCCGCGCCACCAGTTGAAGGCCTCGGCCGCCTGCTCCACCAGCATGCCCACCCCGTCGGCCAGGCGCGGCACGCCGGCATCGCGCGCCAGGCGCAGGAAAGGCGTGAGCCCCTTGCCGTAGGCCATTTCGTAGGCCAGTTGCGCGGACCCGAACACCGCGAACGGGATACCGGGCAGCTCGCCCGCGAGGCTGGCCGAGGTGCCGTTGAGCACGATGTCGAAGGCCATGCCGTCCAGGTCGTTGAGGCCGCAGCCTTGCACCGCGGCGCTGCCGCACTGCGCGGCCAGTGCCCGCGCCTTGGCCTCGGTGCGGTTGGCGATGACGATGCCCATGGGCTGCTGCGCCAGCAGCGGCAGCAATGCCCCGCGCACCGCGCCGCCGGCACCCAACAGCAACACGCGCCGGCCGGCGACGTCGAAGCCCTGGTTGAGGCGCAAGTCGTTGACCAGGCCGACGCCGTCGAAGTTGTCGGCGCGCACGCGCCCGCCGTCGAAGGCCAGGATGTTGGCCGCGCCGGCCAGGTGGGCGGCGTCCGACGTTTCGGTCGCATAAGCGAGGGCGTCGAGCTTGTGGGGCGCGGTGACGTTGACGCCGCGGGCCCCTTGGGCGCGGAAGGCGTCTACCGTGGCCTTGAAGCCGTCGAAACCGGCAGGCGCTTCCAGGCGGATGTATTCAAGCGCCTGGCCGGTCTGGCGCGCGAACTCGGCGTGGATCAGCGGCGACTTCGATTGCGACACCGGGTTGCCGACGATGGCGTAGCGGTCAGGCATGGGCTGTCTCCTGGTACGGGTACTGCGGGCGATGTGAGGCCGCGCAGCATGCGGCGGGCCGGCCGGCGGGACGGCGTCGCCGCGCCCCTCAGCCCACGCTGCCTGCCTGCGCCTGAAGCTCCTCGAAGGACAGCAGCCGCCCCGCAATGGCGCTGGCCGCCACCGTGGGCGGGCTGGCCAGCCAGACCTGGCCCGGGCCGCCGCGGCCCGGGAAATTGCGGTTGATGGCGCTCACCGTCACCTGCGAGGCCTCGGTGGTCGAGCCCGGCCCGCAATTGCCGCAGGCGCCGCACGAGGGCTGCAGGATGCGCGCCCCCACCTGCTCGAACGCCTGCAGGTAGCCCTGGGCAATGCAGTGGTCGCGCACGGCCGTGGTGCCGAACTGCAGGAAGAGCTGTACCCCCGGCGCCACGCGCAGGCCGCGCGCGGCGGCCCAGGCCAGCACGGCGTGGTAGTGATCAAAATCCTCGCGCTTGCCGGCGGTGCAGGAGCCACCGTAGGCGATGTCCACGCGCACGCGCTCCTGCAAGTCGCCCAGGGCCACACCGTTGCCGGGGTCGCCCGGGCGGGCGACCATGGGCGTGAGGCGGCTGCAATCGACGCTGAGCACCTCGGCGTAGGCCGCGCCGGGATCGCTGCGCATCCACGGCTCAAGCTCGATGTCCACGCCACGGCGCTCCTTGAGAAAGCGCAGCGTCTCGGCGTCCGGCGCGACGATGCCGGTAAAACCGCCCAGCTCGGCCGTCATGTTGGTCAGCGTCGCGCGCTCGTCGGTGGAAAGCGCTTCCACCACCGGCCCGGCAAATTCAAAAACCTTGCCGACGCCCGCGCCGGCGCGCAGCGCGGGCAGCGCCAGCAGGTGCAGCACCACGTCCTTGGCGGTCACGCCGGCCGGGAGTTGACCTTCCAGCCGCACCAGCAGCGAGGGCGGTAGCGTCAGGCGCACGGCACCGGTGACGAAGGCGTTGGCCATGTCCGTGGTGCCCACGCCGAAGGCCACGCAGCCCAGCGCGCCGCTGTGCGGCGTGTGCGAATCGGTGCCGGCGATGAGCTGCCCGGGCAGCGCGTAGTGCTCGGCCACCATGGCGTGGGAGATGCCGGCGACGTGGCGGCCATCGTCCCGCGCGGCCTCGGCCTCGGTGAGCGTGCGGTGCTCGCGCAGGCCGTGCTCGGCGGCAAAGGCGCGTTGGGCGCGGCACATGGCCAGCACCTTGTCCACCAGGCCGCCGCGCAGGTGGGCCGGGCTTTCGGTGACGTAGTTGGTGTGGTCCTCGAACACGACGATGGAGCGTGGATCGTGCAGCGCCAGCGGCTTGCCGAAAGTGGCCTGCAGCATGTGCGCGGCCATGCCGGTGTAGTACTCGTGGATGAAGCGCAGGTCGGCGCGGACGAAGGCGCCGTCGCCGGGCGCGGGGTCGGCCGGCGTGAGCGCGGTGGCCAGCGCGTGGCGGGCCACGATCTTCTCGAACAGCGTGCGCGGGCGATCGCCTTCGGCCACCGCGGCCGGGCGCACGTCGCGCATGTGCCGCTGGCCAAAGCGCAGCAGGCCGCCGGCGCGCAGGATGGCGGCGGCCAGGGCGTCGCGGCCCTCCACCAGCTCGTCCACGGCAATGGCCTCGCCGGCCAGGATGCGCGGGATGAGGCCGAAGTCGGTGGAGGTGAACAGGCCGATGTTGTCGGCGTTCTGCCGGTAGATGCGCTCGAAACTCTCGGCGATCACCAGGCGTATGCCCGCGAGCTTCTCGGCAAAGGGGCTGTGCTCGCGCGAGGAGCCCTTGCCGTAGCGCTTGCCGGCCACGGTGACGCAGAAGCCGCCGCCGCGCACGGCCTCGGGGCCCAGCGGCACGGTGTCGCCGGCCTTGAAGCCGGTGTAGGCGAAGCGGCCCAAGCGGTCGTCGTAGTGCGAGAGGATGTGCACCGGCGTGATCTCGTCGGTGGACACGTCGTCGCGCAGCGTGCCGGCCTGCGCCGGGGTCAGCGGCTCGCCCGCGAGCTGCCGCGCCATGGCCTGGGCCGAGGCGCTCAGGAACAGCAGCCGCCCGGGCAGGGCCAGCGTCGCGCCGTCAGGCATCACTGCGCCTCCAGGCCGATCTTCTTGGACAGCCTGGCGTACTTGGCCAGCTCGCTGCGGAAGAAGGGCATGGCCTGGTCCATGGGGGCGACGCCGATCTGGTTGCCCTGGCGCGCCATGGCCTCCTTGGTGGCCGGGTCGTCGAAGGCGGCCACCACGGCGTCGTGCACGCGGCGTGCCTCGGCCGCCGGCAGCCCCTTGGGGCCCACGACGGCGAACCAGGCCTCGACCACGACCTTGCTGAAGCCCTGTTCGGCGAAGGTGGGCACGTCAGGCAGCGCGGCCACGCGCTGCGGCGTGAACAGGGCGATGGCGCGCAGCGCGCCGGATTTCAGGTGGCCCTGCACGCTGGGCAGCGAGACGGCGCCGAAGTCGATCTGGCCGCCCATGAGGTCCGTGACCATGGGGCCCACGCCCTTGTACGGGATGTGGCGGGCCTTGGTGCCGGTCTCGTCCAGCAGCGTTTCGGTGGCCAGGTGCAGGATGGTGCCGTTGCCGCCGGAGCCGAAGTTGAGCTCGCCGCTGCGGGACTTGAGCAGCGCAATGAACTCCTTGGCGTTGGTGGCCGGCACCTTGCCGGGATTGACCACCAGCAGCATGGGCGTGGAGCCCACGACGGCGATGGGCGTGAAGTCGCCCGGCATGTCGAAGGGCAGCGTCTTGAAGAGGCTGGGAAAGATGACGACGTTGTTGGAGACCACGCCCAGCGTGGCGCCGTCCGGCGCGGAGCGCGCGAGCTGCTGCAGGCCGACGATGCCGCCGGCGCCGGACTGGTTGTCCACCACGATGGGGTGGCCCAGCGCCTTGGCCAGCGCGGGCTGCGCGGCGCGGGTGATGGCGTCCACGCCCGACCCCGTGGCGTTGGGGAGGATGAACCGGATGGGCTTGTCGGATTGAGCCAGCGCGGGGGCGCACAGGCCGGCGCCGGCCAGGGCCAGCAGCAGGCTGCGCCGGGTGATGGGGGTGGTCATGGGCTTGTCTCCTGTCTGTCTATGTGTCGTGTGCTGCCCGCTTGAACCGGTTCAGCTCACCAGCTTTTCCTGGCGCAGCCGTTCGATGTGCTGCGCGTCGTAGCCCAGCCCGGCCAGCAGCTCGGCCGTGTGGGCGCCCAGCGGCGGCGGTTGCAGGCGCACCGGCAGGCGCTGGCCATCCATCGTGATCGGGAACAGCGTCGTCTTCACCGTCTGCCCGGCCTTGTCGCCGTCGGGCACCACCACGTCGGCCAGGCCGCCGGTGGCCAGCAGGTGCGGGTCGTCAAAGAGGTCTTCCGGGCGGCGAATGGGCGCGTAGGGCAGGCCGGCCTTCTCGAAGAGGTCCGCCAGCTCGGCCGCGCCGCGGTGCGCCAGGCGCTCGCGCAGCGTGGCCAGCAGTTGCGGGCGCACCCGCACGCGGTCGTTGTTGGTGGCCAGTGCCGGGTCGGCCTTGAGGTCGTCCAGGCCCAGCGCGTCGCACATCAGGCCCCATTGGGCGTCGCTCACCGCGGCCAGGAAGATCTGCTCGCCGTCCTTGACGGTGAACACGTCGTACACCGCCCAGGGGTTGTCGCGCGCGGGCATGGGCGCGGGGTGCCGGCCCGTCATGGCGTACTGCAGCATGTGCTGCCCCATGAGGAAGACGTTGTTCTCGTACAGCGCCGACTGCACCTCCATGCCGCGCCCGCTGATGCCGCGCTGTATGAGCGCGCCCAGCACGCCGATGGCGCCGAAGAGGCCGCCCATGATGTCGTTGACGCTGGTGCCCGCGCGCAGCGGGTCGCCGGGGCGGCCGGTCATGTAGGCCAGGCCGCCCATCATCTGCACCACCTCGTCCAGCGCCGTGCGGTGCTCGTAGGGGCCGGGCAAAAACCCCTTGTGGCTGGCGTAGATCAGCCTGTCGTTGACGGCGGCGAGGCTGGCGTAGTCCAGGCCGTACTTCTTGAGCGCGCCGGGCTTGAAGTTCTCCACCACCACGTCGGCGCTGGCGGCCAGGCGGCGGGCCACCTCGGCGCCCTCGGGGCGGCGCAGGTCCACGCCCACGCTCTTCTTGTTGCGGTTGAACATGGGGAAGAAGCCCGCGCCCGCGCCGAGCAGCCGCCGCGTGCCCTCGCCCTCCACAGGCTCCAGCTTGATGACCTCGGCGCCCATGTCGGCCAGCACCATGCCGCAGGTGGGGCCCATCACCATGTGGGTCAGCTCGACGACCCGCAGGCCGCTCAGGGGTTGGGGTGCCGTGCTCATGCCGCGTTCCTCATCGTCAGTGTCTTGGGCAGCCCGGCGCGCCAGATGGCGCCGTGCAGCGTCTCGCCTTCCAGCCACTGCGCAACGTTGCGGCGCAGCGCCATCAGCGCGTCGAAATCCAGCCCGGTGGCCACGCCCATGCTGGCGAACAGGTAGGCCACGTCCTCCGTGGCGACGTTGCCGCTGGCGCCGGGCGCGTGCGGGCAGCCGCCTATGCCGCCGTTGGTGGCGTCGAAGCGGCGCACGCCGGCCTGCCAGGCGGCAAACACGTTGGCCAGGCCCAGGCCGCGCGTGTCGTGGAAGTGGCCGCAGGCCAGGCGGTCGCCGACCAGCTCGAAAGCCTGGCGGAACAGGCGGCCCACCTGCAGCGGGTCGGCGTAGCCCACGGTGTCGGCCAGGCCGACGCGGTCGGCCCCGGCGTCCAGCGCGGCCTGCAGCAGCCGCAGCACCTCGGCCTCCTCCACGCGGCCCTGGATCGTGCAGCCGAAGGCCGTGCTCATGCCGACCTCGATCAGGCAGCGCGAGCTGCTGGCGTCGCGCAGGGCGCGTATGCGGGCGATCTCGGCCACCACCTCGTCCGGCGTCTTGCGCAGGTTGGCCAGGGAATGGGCGTGGCTGGCGGACAGGGGCAGCAGCATCAGGTCGGCGCCGCTGTCCAGCGCGGCCTGCGCGCCCTTGAGGTTGGGCACCAGCACGGACGTCACCAGACCCGGCAGCTGGCGCGCCTGCGCCACCAGCGCCGCCGTGTCCGCCAGTTGCGGCAGCAGCCGCGCCGGGACGAAGGAGCTGACCTCGATCTCGCGCAGGCCGGCCGCGTGCGCGGCGCGCAACCACAGCAGCTTCAGCTCGGTGGGCAGCGTGCGGGCCACGCTTTGCAGGCCGTCACGCAGGCCCACTTCGCGCACGGTCACGGCATCCGGGAAGGGTTTGTTCATGGAGCGGGACTGTAGGCGTTCCACGGGGTGGGTCCCCATGGCGATTTTTCAGCCCTGCCGTTCCAATCCGGAACAACGACGCCTGGAGCCTTTCATGAGCCGACCGCTGGACCCGCTGCTGCTGCAAAGCTTCGTTGCCGTGTGCGAGGAGGGCAGCATGGCCCGCGCGGCGGCGCGCGCCTCGCTGGTGGCCTCGGCCCTGAGCAAGCGCGTGCTGGCGCTGGAGCAGGAGGTGGGCGTGCCGCTGCTGGAGCGGCGCAGCAACGGCGTGACGCCCACGCCCGCGGGCGAGGCGCTGCTGGCGCGCGCCCGCGAGGTGCTGGCGCAACTGGAGCGCGTGCGCGCGGAGCTGGGCGAGTTCGGCGCCGGCGCGCAGGGCAGCGTGCGCGTGCTGGCCAGCCCCTCGGTGCTGGCCGAGAACCTGCCGGACGACATCGCGGCGTTCCTGCGCCGCCATCCCGCCCTGCGCGTGAGCCTGGACGAGCGGCAGAGCGCCGAAGTGCTGCGCGGCCTTCGCGAAGGCGCGGCCGATCTCGGCGTGCTGTGGGACCAGGGCGACACGGCGGGGCTGGACGCGACGCCTTACCGCAGCGACCACCTGTGCGTGGTCATGGCCGCGGGCCACCCGCTGGCGCGGCGCGCGGCGCTGGGCTTCACGGACATCCTGGACCAGCCGGCGATCTGCATTTCCCCCGGCGGGCTGCTCGACCGGCTGCTGCGCCGCCAGGCGGCGCTGCTTGGGCGCACGCCCTCGTACCGGATGCAGGTGTCCAGCATGGACGCGGCCTGCCGGCTGATTGCCGCCGGACTCGGCCTGGCCATCGTCCCGCGCGAAGTGCCCGTGGCGCTGGCGGGGGCCGGGAGGCTGGTGCTGGTGCCGCTGGCCGAACCCTGGGCGGAGCGGCGCTTCGTGGTGGTGACGCGGCCAGCGCCCTTGGGGTCGGCGAGTGCGCGACTGTTGGCGGGGTTTCTGGGGCAGGCAGGCGCTTGACCAGGCCAAGGCGGCAGGTCGAACTGCCCGCCCACGGGCCGCGGTGCCGTGAGAAGCGTAACTAGAAACTGGCTGAAGCTTGGAATTCCAGCCTGGGCTTGTTTTTGATCGAGCAGCGCCGATACACGATCAAACTCGTGACGGCATAACACCCCACCAAGTTTCCCGTCGAAACCAGCACGAATTCAGCGTTGCGCGCCACCAGGGCCGCATACAGCAGCGTCACTGTGGCCGAAGTGCTCCAGATACTCCAAGTCAAGAGGGAAACGTCGGCCGCGCCGGTGCGGCTGCGCCACACGGACCATAACTGCGGAATATAGGCGGCCACGAGCACGGCCCCAAATACCGCATACAGAACACTCACCAGTTCAAGCACGACTTGGCTTTCAACAATTCAGGTTTGGGCCAAGTGTGCTTGATACAAGAAAAAGGATTAAATTCTATAAGCGGCGTGTATTCGGACTATTTCTCGCGGGCCGATTCAAATGCGACAAAAGTCACGGTGCTATTTCTCGGCCGGCCGCATCAATAAATCCCGGTCAGGTAGTAGATCCCGATCACTACGAACACCGCCGCCGTCTTGATCAGCGTGATGGCGAAGATGTCGCCGTAGGACTGCTTGTGCGTGAGCCCGGTGACGGCCAGCAGCGTGATGACGGCGCCGTTGTGCGGCAGCGTGTCCATGCCGCCGCTGGCCATGGAGGCCACGCGGTGCAGCACCTCCAGCGGGATGCCCGCGGCGTTGGCCGACTGGATGAAGGTGTCGGCCATGGCGGCCAGCGCGATGCTCATGCCGCCGGAGGCCGAGCCGGTGATGCCGGCCAAGGCGCTCACGGTGATGGCCTCGTTGATCAGCGGATTGGGGATGCCGCGCAGCGCGTCGGCGATCACCGTGAAGCCCGGCAGCGCGGCGATGACGCCACCGAAGCCGTACTCCGAGGCCGTGTTCATGGCCGCCAGCAGCGCGCCGGCAATGGCGGCCTTGGAGCCGTCGGCGAATTTCGACTTCACGCGCGGGAAGGCGAACACCAGCACGGTGAGGATGCCCACCAGCAGCGCGCCTTCCACGGCCCACACGGCGGCGATCTTGGAGATTTCCGTCACCACGGGCTTGCCGCCGGTCAGGGGAAGCTGGTGGGTCTGGCCGTAGTGGGCGTAAATCAGGTCCGTGAACACGCGGTTGAGCACGCCCACCAGCACCAGCGGCAGCAGCGCGATCAGCGGGTGGGGCAGCTTCTCGGCCTCGTAGGGCTCGGGCTCGTTGAGCAGGTTGCTGCCGTAGCCCTCGCCGGCGGCCAGGGCGCGGCGGCGGCGGCTTTCCAGGTAGAGCATGCCCATGGCCAGGATGAACAGCGCGCCGAACACGCCCAGCCACGGCGCGGCCCAGGTGGTGGTCTTGAAGAAGGTGGTGGGGATGATGTTCTGGATCTGCGGCGTGCCCGGCAGCGAATCCATGGTGAAGGTGAAGGCCCCCAGCGCGATGGTCCCGGGAATGAGCCGTTTGGGAATGTTGCTCTGGCGGAACATCTCCGCCGCGAACGGGTACACCGCGAACACCACCACGAACAGCGACACGCCGCCGTAGGTGAGCACGGCGCAGACGATGACGATGGAGAGCATGGCCCGCCCGCGGCCCACCACGTCGATGACGGCCGCAACGATGGACTTGGAGAAGCCGGACAGCTCGATGACCTTGCCGAACACCGCCCCCAGCAGGAAGACGGGGAAGTACAGCTTCACGAAGCCCACCAGCTTGTCCATGAACACGCCGGTGAACATGGGCGGCACCCAGGACGGCTCGGTCAGCAGCACGGCCAGCAAGGCCGCCACCGGCGCGAACAGGATGACGCTGTAGCCGCGGTAGGCCACGAACATCAGCAGCACCAGGGCTGCCAGAACAATCAGAAAACTCACCGGAACACTCCCTGTCGCATGTGGAGCTTGCGCTCCCGTTGGAGAACCGCTTGAACTGCCACGGCGCCTGCCCGCGGTTGTGCCATGCCGCCGCCGCGGCTGGATGAGCGGGCAACCGGCACGCGGCGGCAATCCGCACCTGCTCTGCGCTGCATCAAGCAGCCGTGCAGGCGTGCGCTGCGCGCAGGCTGTACCGCACCGGTCGGCGCCCCAGGAGCAGCCGCCGTGCCCGCATCGGCCGCCACGGCCGGCAGCCGCCCGGCGCCGGCGGCGCAGGCGGCGGAACCTGCGCCTCCCATACAAAGGCGGCCGCGCCGGGCCCGCAGGCGCGCGCGGGCTGCCGCCGGTTTGAGCCCGCACGCGCCGGGCGCTTTCCCAGGTTTACCGGTGGCCGTGCACGGGCATGGCAACGGCTTCCGCTTCCGACCCGCCTGAATCCGACCCTGGTGCGGAGCAGCCGCCCGCCTCGGCGCGCAGCCGGCTGGACGCCGGCCTGATCACCGGCGCCTCCGACGAGCCCTCGTGAGCCCGCAAACGGGCCCGCGGGCGTGCATCTCTCACGATTGAGGAGTTTGCCTGGGTTCAATTGCAGGGCCTGCGCGCCGATACAGCGTGATCCCCAGAACGCCCCACCCCCGCACTTCATGAAACACCTGCGCCGCAGCCCGCCCCCCCGGGCCTTGCGCCTTGACGTCACGGCGGCCCGCTCCCGGCCCGTGCGCGCCTGACCGTGCAGCGCTTGAAAGCGCCGCTGGAGGGCGCGCGCCGCGCGCTGGGCACGCTGCGCGCGCGGTTGACGCTGGCGGGCATCGCGCTGCTGGCGCTGGTGGTGCTGCTCAACACCTTGACGCTGGTGCAGCGGGCCGAGCAGGACACGCTGGTCGAGCAGCGCGATCGCGAGCTGGTGAAGGCGGAGCGCATCGCCGAGGTGCTGTCCGGCCGCGTGCTGGAGCTGCAGGGCGCGCTGGCCGCGGTGGCCGGGCAGCTTGACCAGCGCACGCTGCACGACCAGGCCGCGCTGGAGCGCTTCATGACCGACCGCATCGTGCTGCGGCGCATGTTCGGCAACGTCAACGTCGCCACGGCGGACGGCACGCTGCGCGTCTACGGCGAGCACAGCAGCCTGCGCAAGGTCGTGGCCAACGTGGCCGACCGCGCCTACTTCCGCCAGGCCATGGACAAGGCCCAGCCCAGCATTTCCGAGGCGCTGGTCAGCCGCGTGCTGGACGAGCCCGTGATCGTGCTGGCGCAGCCGCTGCAGGGCTCGCGCGGGCCCTTCGGCATGCTCAGCGGCTCCATACGCCTGGGCAGCGGCGGGCTGATGGCGCAGGTGCTGCAGTACCGCGGCGCCGGCGAGGCCGACGCGCTGCTGGTGGTCACGGACGAGCGCGGGCGCATCCTGGCGCACCCCGACATCGGCCGGGCGCTGCAGCACATCTCCACCGAGCCGCGCCTGGCGCAGGCCTGGGACGACTGGGTGCGCATGGGGCGCCCGCTGGAGCCCGCGGGCGTGTCCGCGCAGCAGGAGGGCGAGCTCGTCAGCGTGGCCGCCGTGAGCGGGCCGCAATGGCTGGTGTGGCGCGCCATGCCGCAGCAGCGGCTGCTGGCGCCGCTGCACGACGCGCGCCGCCTGGCCATCACTTGGGCCGTGCTCATGATCGTGGCTGCCAGCGCGGCGCTGCTTGGGCTGGTGAGCTGGCTGCTGCGGCCGCTGCAGGCGCTGCAGCGGCGCGCGCAGCACCTGTTCGATCCTGCCTTCGACCCGCACGCGGGCTGGCCCGCGGCCACCGGCGAGATCGCCAGGCTGGCGCAGGCGCTGCGCCACGCCGGGGCCGAGCGCGCGCAGATGGATGCCTTCAACACCGAGCTGCTGCGCCGGCTGGAGGGCGTGATGGCCGCCGCGCCCGTGGGCATCGCCTTCACCCGCGACAACCGCATCGAACTGGCCAACGCCGAGCTGTGCGCGCTGCTGGGCCGCGAGGCCGGCACGCTGGCCGGCCAGCCGCTGAGCGCGCTGGGCCTGCGGCAAGACGGCGTGCTGGCCCTGCTGCGCCGCGCCACGCGCGCCTTCCAGGCCGGGCAGCCCTACAGCGACGAAATGGAGCTGCGCCTGGCGCACGGCGGCACGTTCTGGGCGCAGTTGCGCGTGCAGCCTTCGCGCGGGGACGAGGCCGCGCCGGGGCTGATCTGGTGCGTGCTCGACGTCACCGCGCAGCGCACCGCGCGCGAGCACTTGCGCTGGTCCGCGCACCACGACCCGCTCACCGGGCTGGCCAACCGCGCAGCGCTTGAGCAGCAGCTGGAGCATGTGTTCGCCGCCCGCCCGCGCTCCATGCCCGCGATGCTGGTGGCCATGGACCTGGACCACTTCAAGCCCATCAACGACAGCGCCGGCCATGCCGCGGGCGACGCCATGCTCAAGGCCGTGGCCGCGGCCATCAACGGCTGCGTGCGCGTGGGCGACCTCGTGGCGCGCTTGGGTGGCGACGAGTTCGTCCTGCTGCTGCAGCGCTGTCCGCCGGAGCGCGCGCTGCTCATCGCCCAGGCCGTGTGCGCGGCCGTGGCCGCCATAGAGCTGCCCTGGGAGGGCCGCACGCTGCGCGTGAGCGCCTCCGCCGGCGTGGCCGAGCTGCAGGCCGACATGTTCGAGGTGGCGCACTGGCTCAAGGCCGCCGACCGCGCCTGCTACGACGCCAAGGGCGCCGGGCGTGGGCACGCGCGTGCCGCCCTGGTGAGCTGAACAGGCCCAACGCTTGCGCAGGAAACCATGAAGATTGCTTTTGCCAACGAAAATGTGCAAAAGCTCCGGCAATTTTTCGCGCCGGCGCTTGCGTCATGGCAAAGCGCGTCGCACAGCGCATCCGCCAAGGCCGCGCAGATGCTCAACTCGCCGTCTGGCGGGTCGATATGCAGCGTTGTCCGCCTGGTTCACGACAACGCCGTCGTGGCGCGCTGCCTGTACGCCTTGAGCAAACACACCGCCCAGTCCGCCAGTGCCCTGCCGCAAGGCTCCAGCTTGCGGCTGCGCACCGTTTCGCGAAACTTCTTCGCGCTGGTGTCGGTGGCGCTGGCGGCCAACCTGCTGTTCCTGCTGGCCATTGGCGCGGCCTTCGACAGCGCGCGGCTGGCCGCGCTGCGCCGCGACCAGGCCATGGGCCTGGTGGGCGAGTTGCACCACGAGACCGACCGGCTGGCGCGGCTGGTGCGCGCCTACACAGCCACGGCCGATGCGCGCTACCTGCTCTATTACTACGACATCCTGGCCATACGCCAGGGCGAGAAGCAGCCGCCGGACCCGGCCGACCGCCTGTACTGGGACCAGGTCATCGCCGGGTTGAGGCCGCACCGGCTGCCCGGCGGGGGCCCGGGCCTGCCCCTGGCCGAGCGCATGCGGCGCATGGACTTCGACGACGCCGAGCAGCAGGCGCTGCGTGCCGTGCTGCAGGCCTCGGCCGTGCTGGGCAAGACCGAGCAGGTGGCCTTTGCCGCCACGCAGGGGCTGTACGACAAGGCCAAGGGGCAGTTCGTCTCCGACGGCGAGGCCGACCCCGCCTTCGCGCGGCAGGTGGTGTACAGCGCGCAGTACGAGCTGCAGGCCGCGCAACTGGCCGGCAAGGTGGACGAGCTCGTGCGGCTGACCGACGTGCGCACCGCCGCCGAGGTGCAGGCCGCCGGCTTGCGGCTGCGCGGCTTCGTGAGCGCGGCCATCGCCATGGATGCGCTGGTGGCCCTGGCCGTGTGGCTGGCCTGGCGCGGCGTGCGCCGCCGCGTGCTGCAGCCCATCGCGGGCCTGGCCGCCACGGCCGAGCGCTATGCCCTGGGCGACTACGGCGCGCAGATGGACCCGGTGAGCGCGCGCGTGGGCGAGCTCGACGGCCTGGCGCACACGCTGGAGCACATGGCCGCCTCCATTCGCAGCGACCTCGAAGAGCGCGCGCGCACCCAGCGCGAGCTGGAGGCCGCGCGCACGCAGGCCGAGGCCGCCACGCGGGCCAAGAGCCTGTTCCTGGCCAACATGAGCCACGAGATACGCACGCCGCTCAACGCCATCATCGGCATGACCTACCTGGCGCTGGGCACGCCGCTGACCGACCAGCAGCGCGACTACCTGCACAAGGTGCACGGCGCCTCCACGCTGCTGCAGGGCTTGCTGCACGACATCCTGGACCTCTCCAAGATCGAAGCCGGCAAGCTGGCGCTGGAGTGCATACCCTGCCACCTGGAGAGCCTGATGGGCGACGCGCTGTCGCTGCAAAGCTCCAAGGCCGCCGAGAAGGGGCTGCTGCTGGCGCGCGAGATGGAGGGGCTCGCGCGCGACGCCGCGGCCGTGGTGTGGGGCGACCCGCTGCGGCTGCGCCAGGTGCTGATGAACCTGCTGTCCAACGCGGTGAAGTTCACCGAGCGCGGCCAGGTGCGGCTGCGCGTGAGCCTGGAGCCCCTGGCGGCCGAGGACGACGGCGAGCCCCGCGCGCTGCTGCGCATCGCCGTGGAGGACAGCGGCGTGGGCATGACGGCCGAACAACTGGCGCTGCTGTTCGAGGACTTTGCGCAGGCCGACAGCTCGACGGCGCGGCGCTACGGCGGCACGGGGCTGGGGCTGTCCATCTCGCGGCGGCTGGTCACGCTCATGGGCGGCACGCTGCTGGCGCGCAGCGAGCCCGGCCAGGGCTCGACCTTCACCGTCACGCTGCCCGTGCGCATGGCGCAGCCGCTGGCCGGCCCGCGGCCGTTCCATCCGGCCGCTGCCGACAGCCCCTGGAGCGACGCGGGTGCGACGGCGGCCCGCCGCCCGTTGCAGGGCCTGCACGTGCTGCTGGTGGACGACGACGCGCAGAACAGGCAGGTCGCCGGCGAGCTGCTGGAGCGCGCGGGCGCGGAAGTGGCCACCGCCGACGACGGCCGCAAGGCGCTGGAGGCCTTGCTGACCCTGGAGCGCTTGCCGCAGCCCGGCGCGGCCTGCCACGTGGTGCTCATGGACCTGCAGATGCCCGTGATGGACGGCTACGAGGCCACGCGGGCCATTCTTGCGCGCCCGGCCTGGCGCCACCTGCCCATCGTGGCGCTGACCGCGCACGCGCTGGTGGAGGAGCGCCGGCGCTGCCTGGAGATGGGCATGCGCGGCCACATCGCCAAGCCGCTGGAGCCGCACGTGCTCATAGGCGCGATGCGCCCCTACGTGCCCACGCCCCCCGACGCCGGCGCCGCACCGGACGGCTCCCCCGCACCTGCGCCCGCCCAGTCGGCCGAGCCGCTGCACGCGGGCACGGACCTGCCGGACACCGAAGATGCGGCCGCGCCGCAGGACGCGGGAGCCCACTGGGCGCGGCTGCGCGAGCTGCTGGTCGATGGCGACAGCCAGGCGCTGGAGCACTGGCGCGCGCGCCGCGTGGAGCTCATGCGCGCGCTGCCCACAACGCAGGCCCACGCGCTGGACCTGGCCCTGCAGCGCTGCGACTTCGACGCGGCGCTGGACACCCTTTCCAACATCCTGCCGGCTGCCGCTGCGCAGCCGGCGCTGGAACTCACGAGAACGACATGACGCAGCAAGAACGCCCCACGATCCTCGTCGTGGACGACACCCCCGACAACCTCACGCTGCTGGCCGACCTGTTGGGCGGCGAGTGCCGCGTGAAACTGGCCAACGGCGGCGCGCGGGCGCTGGCGCTGGCGCAGCGCGAGCCGCCGGACCTGGTGCTGCTGGACGTGATGATGCCCGGCATGGACGGCTTCGAGGTCTGCCGCCAGCTCAAGGCGCACGAGGCCACGCGCGACGTGCCGGTGATCTTCCTCACCGCGCTGGGCCAGGCCGAGGACGAAACGCGCGGCTTCGAGCTGGGCGCCGTGGACTTCATCACCAAGCCCATCAGCCCGCCCGTGGTGCAAGCACGGGTGAAGACGCAGCTGCAGGTCAAGGCCTGGCGCGACTCGCTCAGCCGCCGCAACGCCGGGTTGCAGGCACAACTGCTGGAGCGAATGAACCAGGTGGAGCGACTGCGCGACGCCACGCTGCACGTGATGGTGTCGCTGGCCGAGTTCCGCGACGAGGACACGGGCAACCACATCAAGCGCACCCAGGAGTACGTGCGCGTGCTGGCCGAGTACGTGCGCGCCCACCCCGAAGGCTGCGAGGAGGCCACCGGGCTGGACGACCACGCCATAGAGCTCATGGCCAAGTCCGCGCCGCTGCACGACATCGGCAAGATCGCCATCCCCGACCACATCCTGCTCAAGCCCGGCAAGCTCGACGCGGCGGAGTTCGAGCAGATGAAGGGCCACTCCGTGCACGGCTGGGAGATCCTGCGCCGCGCCGCGCAGCGCATGGCCGGCGACTCCGACGTGCTGCTGTACGCCATGCAGATCGCCCGCCACCACCACGAGCGCTGGGACGGCGGCGGCTACCCCGACCGGCTGGCCGGGCGCGGCATTCCGCTGGCGGCGCGGCTCATGGCCGTGGCCGACGTGTACGACGCGCTCACCACGCGGCGCCCGTACAAGGAGCCGTTCCCGCACGCGCGGGCCATGGCCATCATCCTGGACGGGCGCGGCAGCCACTTCGACCCGCAGCTCATAGACGCGCTGCTGGCCTGCGAACCGCGCTTCGTCGAGATCGCCAGCACCTGGCGCGACTGATGGGCCGCGGCCGTACCTTCCCGGCACCCGTGGCGGCGCCCCGGGCCGCACGCCCCGCGCGGCCGGGCCGGCGCATGGGGCGCCCACGGGCTGCCGTGCTGTCCATGGCGGCCCTGGCCGTGCTGGCCCTGTCGGGAGCCGGCGCGGCGCGGGCGGCGGGCGCGGACGGCGACGGCGGCGACGGCCCCTCGCTGTCGTGGTCGGCCTTCGGCACGGCGGGCTATGCCGTCTCGGACCGCGCCTGGCGCTACCAGCGCTTCGTGGACGATGGCGGCACCTTCAAGCGCGACACGGTGCTGGGGGCGCAAGTGGACCTGCAGCTCACGCCGCAGTGGTCGGCCACGCTGCAGCCGCGGCTGGCGCCGGCCACGCGCAACGACACGCGCTGGGACCTCACGGCGGCCTGGGCCTTCGCGGCCTGGCGGCCCAACAACGACTGGCTGCTGCGCGTGGGCAAGCTGCGCGTGCCCTTCATGCTGCGTTCGGCGCAGCTCGACGTTGGGCAGACCTACGACGAGGCGCGCGTGCCCACCGAGGTCTACAGCCTGCTGCCGGCCAGCGACTTCACCGGCGCGCACCTCTCGCGCAACTGGAGCCGCGGGGGCGGCGAGCTGGCCCTGGACCTCTACCACGGCGACTCGCCGCTGGTGAACCGCAACCGCGTCTGGCTGCGCGAGCCCTCGTTGGGCGCGGCGCCGGCCGTGATGTTCAGTGACCTGGAGATCACGGTGACGGGGGCCGTGCTGTCGTGGAACACGCCTGACTTGAGCGCGCGCGCCGGCGTGCACCACACGCGCGTGCGCAATGCCGACGGCTCCGGGCTGCTGGTGCGCCCGCGCTGGGTGGACCTGGGCGGCGGCGCGGGCTACTGGCAGACCCGCGGCGCAGGCCTGGAGCGGGTGAGCAACAGCAACAACGTGGCGCTGACCTTGGGCGCCGAAGCGCAATTGGGCGGCGGCTGGCGCCTGGCGGCCGAGTGGCTGCGCATCATTCCGCGCGAGCTGGAGATGGGCATGTCCTCGACCTCGGCCTACCTCACGGCCTACCGGAGCTGGTCGGCGCTCACGGCCTACGCCACCGTGGCGGCCATCCATCCGGGCAGCGGGCCGCTGAAGTGGGTGCAGCAACTGGAGACGACCACGGTGCCGGGCTCGGTACAGGACGCCTCGGCGCTCAACGCCTCCATGCGCGCGCGGGCGGACATCGTCCCCTTGTTCCGCCAGCGCTCGCTGGCCTTGGGCGCGTCCTATGCACTTTCGCCCACGAGCAAGCTCAAGGCCGAGTGGCTGCATACGCACGCACAGGGCTCGCAGTTCATGGACGTGCCCGCGGGCCAGGGGCTGCTGCAGCCCCGGCGCGTGAACGTGCTGTCCGTGAGCTACAGCTTCGCGTTCTGAGTCGGACCCATGCAGCGCAGAACCTTTATCGCCCACACGCTGCCCGCCCTGGCGGGCGCGGCCGGCGTAGCTGCCGCCTGGGCCGACGAAGGCGTGGCCGTCATCGGCAACCTGCCCGCGCGCGCGCTGGACGCCGAGACGCTCAAGCGCATCTACACCGGCCGCACGATAGAGCTGGAGGGGCTGCTGCTGCGCCCGGTGAACCTGCCCTACGGCCACCCGCTGCGCCGGCGCTTCCTGAGCGCGGTGCTGCAGCAGCAGGAAGACGACTACCTGGCCTACTGGACCGTGCGCCGCTACATCGGCAAAGGCGCGCCGCCGCGCGAGCTCGCGGGCACGGCCGAGGTGCTGGCGCACGTGCGCAACACGCCCGGCGCCATAGGCTACGTGGAAGCCTCGCAGCTCACGCCGGACCTGAACGTGCTGCTGCGGCGCTGAGCACAACTGGAGTTCGGCGCGGGCGTGACCGCTCAGCGTCCGCTGCGCCCGGCCACACCCGTGCCGGTAGCCGGGCCCGGGGCGCCGCCCAAGCCGCCGTCGCCGGAGACGCTGCCCTCCCCCGTGCCGGCCGGGCCGGCCGCGCCGCCCTGGGCGGTGGTGTCGCCCGTGCTTGGGCCGCTGGCGGCGGTGTTGGCGCGGTTGGCGCGCAGCACACGGCCGGCGCGGGCGGCGCCGGGGGGCGTCTCGCGCGTGCCGCTCATGCCGCCGTCCACGGTGCCGGAGGAACCCGAGCCCGCGCCCATGAAGCCCGGCCCCTTGTTGCTGCCGCCCGTCATGCCGCCGGCCTGTGCCCAAGCGGCGCCGCAAAGCGCCAGCAGCGCGGCCAGCGCCGCCGCCTTCAGGCCCACAACTCCTTGGACGCGCTTCATGTCCAGCTCCTGCAACAAGGGATGAGCCCTCACGGCAGCAAGGCCGGTGCCCGAGAGAGGGGTGTGCCGCGGTCCGCGGGGAACCGGGCCGCCGTTGGCGTCCCGTGAGCCCAGGCGTTGTGGCAACACCTCCGGCGCCGGCCCGCCGGCGCAGCCGTCACGCACGCCGCTGCCGGTTCACCCCATAAGCCCCAACGCCCACCCGCCCCCGCGTACGGCTCTACGCTTGGCGCGATGCAAGCGCTGGTCGATCTGCTGTTGCGCCATGGGGTGCTGTTGGTGTTCGTGGTCACCCTGGCCGCGCGGGTGGGTGCGCCCGTGCCGGCGGCGCCGCTGCTGGTGGTGGCGGGCGGCCTGGCGGCCGGCGGACGCTTTTCGTTGGCCGCGGCGATGGCCGTGGCCGTGGCTGCCAACGTGGTGGGCGACGCGCTGTGGTTTGCCGGCGGGCGCCGCCACGGCCACCGCGTGATGCGGCTGCTGTGCCGCGTGTCGCTGTCGCCCGACTCCTGCGTGCGCCGCAGCGAGCTGCTCATCGGCCGCTGGGGCGGCAGCTCGCTCATTGCCGCCAAGTTCGTGCCCGGCGTGTCGCTGGTGGCCGCGCCCATGGCCGGCGCACTGGACATGCCCTGGCTGACCTTCCTGTTCTTCGGTGTGGTCAGCGGCGCGATCTGGAGCGCCGCCTACCTGCTGCTGGGCCTGGCCTTCAGCCATGAAGTGCAGCGCGTGCTGGACGTGATGGCCGACGCCGGCACCAAGGCGCTCATCGCCCTGGGCGTGCTGCTGGCGGCCCTGGTGGCGCGGCGCTGGTGGCGGCGGCGGCGCATGCAGCGCGACATGGCCATGCCGCGCGTGGGCGTGGCCGAGCTGCGCGAGCTGCTGCAGGCGCAGGAGCCGCCGCTGGTGCTGGACGTGCGCGCGGGCTCCAGCCTGGCGATGGACCTGCGCCGCATCCCGGGCGCGCGCCACGTGGAGTTGGGCGCCGTGGCCGCGCTGCGGGACGAGCTGCACCCGCAACGTTCCATCGTCGTGTACTGCAACTGCCCCAACGACGTCTCGGCCGCACAGGCCGCGCGCGTGCTGCAGGACCACGGTTTCACGAACGTCCGCCCCCTGGCGGGCGGGCTGGAAGCCTGGTTCGCCGATGCGCCGCCGGCCGGCGTTGCCGCGCCCACGGCCGACGGCCCTGCGCCCGCGGCGCATTGAGGGCGCGGCGGCGGCTTGTTCAGGCCGCCTGGAGATCGAACACCGGCAGGTAGGGCGGCGCGCGGTGCGGGCCCACGCGGCTGGCCGCCGCCATTCCCTTGCGGCAGAGGTCGGCCACGCCGGGGCCGCGCTCGGCCAGCACCAGCAGCCGCACCGGGTGGCGGAACGTCGCCTGGTTGAGCTGCAGCGCATGCAGCGCCTGCGCCAGCACTTGGGCGTGCAGCCCGTCGGCCACGATGAGCGTGGGCCGGCGCGGACGGAACCGCGCCAGCGGCTTGACTGCCGCCGCGCTCAAGGGCAGGTAGCCGGCGTCCCAGGGCGTGGCCGGCGGCACGGGCCGCCACCACAGGCACTCGTCCAGCTTGATGCGCAGCCGCCAGCCCAGGCCCCGCAGCCGGCTGCCCAGCGCCAGCAGCCGCGTGCTGCCGTCAATGTGGCGGGAGAACCCTTCGGCCAGGCGGCGGCGCTCCAGCTCGGTGCCGCCGGTGAGCACGGCCACGCTCAGCCGCAATTCCACGTCAGGCAGGGCGCCCGGGCGCCACCAGGGCGTGCAGCCCGGCCCGCTGCCGTGCAGGCACCAGTGCTCCAGGCCGGCCCAAGTGGCGCGCCGGGACGGGTGCAGCGCCGGCGCGTCGGCGGGGCCCAGGTTCCCGGCAGGCTCCACGCGCAGCGCAGCGCCGTCGAAGCGGGCCGTCAGCGTTGGACCGATGTGGCGCGCGGGTGCCAGGCACAGCACGAAGCAGCCCGCCAGCAGTGCCGCCAGGTCGCGCCACAGCGGGTCGCTGGCCAGCGGCTGGCCCAACAGCAGCGCGTCCACCCAGCCGCGTTGCCAGCCTTCGCGGCCGGTGGCCTGGCCCAACAGCGCCGCCAGCGCCTCGGCCAGCAACGCCAGCCCAAGGGCCAAACCCAATGCGGCGGCGGCGGTCGCCGCGCCCTCCCTGCTGCTGCCGGCCCGCCGCGGGGCCTGGTCCTGCTTGTTCATCGTCTTGCCCATACCTGGACTGGGGTCATACCGGACGCCATGCTATCGGCGCTCCATGGGCGCTTCCCTGCCTTGCCGCGCACGAAGACCGCCACGAACCGCCATTTCTCACGGCTTGGCCGGCATGGGCGATGCAGCTGGGCCGGTACCCGGGGCCCAGGGTGCGGCGAGGAATGAATGCACGGGATTTCCCGGTACCGCTTTCGCGAAGTGCGAAAGCTCGGCTCCCGTCTGTGTCATTCCGCCCACAGGGCGGCACTTACAGAATGCGCCCGCGCCCGCTGCAAAACAGGAGACACAAGCATGAACATCGCCCGCCGTGCCGTACTGCTGATGCTGGCCGCCGCCAGCAGCGGCGCCGCTTTCGCCGAAGACAAATACCCCAGCAAGCCGGTCACCGTGGTGGTGCCGCAGGCGCCGGGCGGCGCCAATGACGCCATCGCGCGCATCGTGGCGCAAAAGCTCAGCGAGCAGACCGGCCAGCAGTTCATCGTGGACAACCGCCCCGGCGCGGGCGGCAACCTGGGCAGCGCCGTGGCCGCCAAGTCCAAGCCGGACGGCTACACGCTGCTGCTGACCGTGAGCAGCGCCCACGTCATCAATCCCTCGCTCTACAAGAACCCGGGCTTCGACCCGGTGAAGGATTTCGAGCCCATCACGCCCGTGGCCACCGCCGGCTACGCGCTGGTGGCCAACAACGATTTCCCGGCCAGGAACGTGAGCGAGATGATTGCCGTGGCCAAGAAGCAGCCGGGCAAGATCGCCATCGCCTCCGCGGGCAACGGCACGCTCAACCACCTCATTGGCGAGATGCTGCAAAAGGCCGCGGGCATCGAGCTGATGCACGTGCCCTACAAGGGCGCCTCGGCCGCGGTGACGGACCTCGTGGGCGGCCAGGTGCAGCTTTCGGTGCAAAGCCTGCCGTCGTCGATTTCCTTCATCAAGTCCGGCAAGTTGAAGGTGCTGGGCGTGGTCAACGAGAAGCGCGTGGCCGCGCTGCCGGACGTGCCCACCATCGGCGAGACCCTCAAGGGCTTCGGCTCGACGCCCTGGTACGGCCTGTTCGCGCCGGCGGGCACGCCCAAGGCCATCGTGAACCAGTTGCAGGCGCAGGTGGCCAAGGCGCTGGAAGGCAAGGATGCGCAGGACAAGCTGGCCGCCGTGGGCTGCGAGCCGTTCAAGAGCACGCCGGAGCAGTTCGGCGCGCTGGTGAAGGAAGAGCTGCCGAAGTGGGCGCGCATCGTCAAGGAATCGGGCGCCACCGTGGATTGAGCGCTTGGGCGCTACGCGCTTCCCAGCGGCAGCGCCGTCTTGTAGCGCACCTGCTTGAGCGCGAAGCTGGAGCGGATCTTCTCCACCTCCTCCATGGGCGAGAGCTGCTCCAGGATGAACCGCTCCAGCGCCGGGATGTCCGGCACGGCCACGCGCAGCAGGTAGTCGGCGTCGCCGGACATGAGGTAGCACTCCATCACCTCGTCGCGGGCGCACACGTGCGCCTCAAAGCGCTCCAGCGCCGCGCGCGACTGGTGGCGCAGGCTCACCGAAATGAAGACGTTCAAGTCCAGCCCAAGCTGCTTGGCGTCCAGCAGCGCCACGTATTGGCGAATCACGCCTTTGGCCTGCAGTGCCCGCACCCGTGCCAGGCACGGCGAGGGCGACAGATGCACCCGCTCGGCCAAGGCCACGTTGGACAGGCCGGCATCGCGCTGCAGCTCATGAAGTATCCGCAAATCGACTGCATCCAGGCTCATTTGGCTTCTCCCACATTGATTGGCAGCATTTTGTGCTGCCGTAAGCCTGTACTGCAGTGAACTTCGGCGATTTCTGCGGCAGCGCCGTTCCTACACTGCCCGGACTCAGGAGACAGCGACATGAGCGACTTGAAGATCCAGCAGCACCTGGCCGCCCTGCCGGCCGCGGACCCTGATCCGCAGGAAAGCGCCGAGTGGCGCGACGCGCTGGCGTCGCTGCTGGAGGCGGCGGGCCCGGCGCGCGTGCGCCAGATCATGGACATGCTGGCGGCCGCCGCCCGCGACCCGGCCGTGGGCTGGCAGCCGCAGCGCGGCACGCCCTACATCAACACCATTCCCGCGGCGCAGCAGCCGGCGTTTCCCGGCGACCTGGCGCTGGAGGAGCGGCTGGCGTCGCTCATGCGCTGGAACGCGCTGGCCATGGTGGTGCGGGCCAACCAGGCGTATGGCGAGCTGGGCGGGCACATCGCCAGCTACGCCAGCGCGGCGGACCTGTTCGAGGTCGGCTTCAACCACTTCTTCAAGGCGGGCGGTGAAGGGGGCGGCGGCGACCTGGTGTTCTACCAACCGCACTCGGCGCCGGGCGTGTATGCGCGGGCCTTCCTGGAAGGGCGGCTGAGCGAAACGGACTTGAGCCACTACCGGCAGGAGATCAGCGCCGCGCGCGCCGGGGCGCGGGGCCTCTCCAGCTATCCGCACCCCTGGCTGATGCCGGACTTCTGGCAGTTCCCGACCGGCTCCATGGGTTTAGGCCCCATCAGCTCCATCTACCAGGCGCGCTTCATGCGCTACCTGCAGCACCGCGCGCTGCTGGACACGGCGGGCCGCAAGGTCTGGGGCGTGTTCGGCGACGGCGAGATGGACGAGCCCGAGAGCATGAGCGCGCTCACGCTGGCCGCCCGGGAGAAGCTGGACAACCTGATCTGGGTCGTCAACTGCAACCTGCAGCGCCTGGACGGGCCGGTGCGCGGCAACGGCCGCATCATCGACGAGCTCGAAGCCCTGTTTGCCGGCGCGGGCTGGCGCGTGATCAAGCTCGTCTGGGGTTCCGATTGGGACGGCCTCTTCGCCCGGGATGGCGAGGGCGCCTTGGTGGACGCCTTCTCGCGCACGGTGGACGGCCAATTCCAAACCTTCGCCGCCAAGGACGGGCGCTACAACCGCGAGCATTTCTTCGGCCAGGACCCGCGGCTGGCCGCTCTCGCGCAGGGGCTGACGGACGAGCAGATCGACCGCTTGAAGCGCGGCGGCCACGACCTGGTGAAGATCCACGCGGCCTACCACGCCGCGGCGCACACCGCGGGACAGCCCACCGTCATCCTGGCCCAAACCAAGAAGGGCTACGGCATGGGCGACGCCGGCCAGGGCCGCATGACCACGCACCAGCAAAAGAAGCTGGAACGAGAAGACCTCGTCGCCTTCCGCAACCGGTTCAACCTGCCGCTCACCGACGAGCAGGCCGCGAACCTGGAGTTCGTGAAGCCGGCCGAGGACAGCCCGGAAATGCGCTACCTGCACGCGCGCCGCGCGGCGCTGGGCGGGTTCATTCCCGCCCGCCGCACGCGGGCTGAAGCCCTGCCCGTGCCGGCGCTGGAGCGCTACGGCCAGTTCGCGCTGCAGGCCGAGGGCAAGGAGATGAGCACCACCATGGCCTTCGTGCGCATGCTGGGCAGCCTGCTGCGCGACAGCACGTTGGGCCCGCGCGTGGTGCCCATCGTGGCCGACGAGGCGCGCACCTTCGGCATGGCCAACCTCTTCAAGCAGGTCGGCATCTATGCCTTCAATGGGCAGAGCTACGAGCCGGAGGACATCGGCTCGCTCATGAGCTACCGCGAGGCGCGGGACGGGCAGATCCTGGAGGAAGGCATCAGCGAGGCCGGCGCCATCAGCAGCTGGACGGCGGCGGCCACGAGCTACTCGGTGCACGGGCAGGCGATGCTGCCCTTCTACATCTACTACTCGATATTCGGCTTCCAGCGCATCGGCGACCAGATTTGGGCCGCCGCCGACCAGCGCGCCCGCGGTTTCCTGCTCGGCGCCACGGCCGGCCGCACCACCTTGGGCGGCGAGGGCCTGCAGCACCAGGACGGCTCCAGCCTGCTGCAGGCGGCGCAGATTCCGAACTGCCGCGCCTACGACCCCTGCTTTGCCGGTGAATTCGCCGTGATCCTGGACCACGGCATGCGGCAGATGCTGGAGCAGCAGGAGGACGTCTTTTATTACGTCACCCTGATGAACGAGAACTATGGGCAGCCGTCGCTGCCGGCGGGTGTGGCGGCGGACGTGATCCGCGGCCTCTACCGCTTCGGCGTGCACGCGCCGACGGGGGCGGCGCGTGGCACCGTGCGGCTGGTGGGCTCGGGGACCATCCTGCGCGAGGCCCTGGCCGCGGCCGAGTTGCTGGCCGCGGACTGGGGCGTGGAAGCCGAGGTGTGGAGCGCGACCAGCTTCAGCGAACTGGCGCGCGAGGCACGGGAAGTGGAGCGCTGGAACCGGCTGCATCCCGCGCAGCCGGCCCGCTCCAGCCACGTGCAGCAGTGCCTGGCGGGCGACGCGCCGGTGATTGCCGCCTCCGACTACGTACGTGCCTGGCCACAACTGGCGCTGGCCTGCGTGGACACCCCCGTAACAGTGCTGGGCACGGACGGCTTTGGGCGCAGCGACACGCGGGCGGCGCTGCGCGGCTTCTTCGAGGTGGACCGTGCGCACATCGTGCTGGCGGCGCTCACGGCGCTGCGCGAGCGGGGCGAGGCCACGGCTGACGATTGCGCGGCGGCGATGGAGCGTTACGGCATCAGCGCGGAGCAGGCTGCGCCCTGGAATTGCTGACGCTGATCTGTTGAAAGTGAGCCGCTGCGGGTCACCGCAGTGAAAAGGGTACGCGTGCAAACCACGTGTGCCCTTTTTCAATCCCGAAAGCAAATCCAAGGACA
>NZ_JAXOJX010000019.1:0-103998 GCF_034427735.1 Azohydromonas lata | reverse complement strand
GCAGCTCGCCGCGCGCCTGGGCCAGCTCGACGGCCACGCCCGCCTGCGCCACGCGGGCGCGCGTCTCCTCGATGGGCGAGACCTTGCCGGCCGTCACCCGCCGCTGCGCCGCCTCGCTGCCGCCGCGCGCCAGCTCCAGTGCGGCTTGGGCCAGCCGCACGCGCTCCTGCGCCACCAGGGCTTCGGCGAAGGCCGCCGTGACCTCGGCGCGCAACTGGCCGCGGCGCAGCGCCTGGCGCGCCAGCGCCACGTCGAGGCCGCGCCCGGCGGCCTCCAGCCGCGCCTGCCGCTTGCCGCCCAGCTCGATGGGCTGCGCCAGCCGCAGCGTGGTGGAGCGCGTCTCGCGCCGGGTGTCTTCCAGCTCGCCTTCGGCCAGCGCGGCGGGGCGGGCCCCGGCCACGAGCAGCGCGGCCTGCGTGGCCTGCACCTCGCTGCGCGCGGCCGCGAGATCGGGGTAGTGCGCCAGCGCCAGCGCCAGCGCCTGGTCCAGCGTCAGCGCCGGCGTTGTGGCCGCAACGGTGCCGGCCGCGGCCGGCGTGGCCTGGCGCGCGGCATCGGCCCCGCTTTCGGCCAGGCAGGGCAAAGTCATGCATGCCGCCAGCAGTGGCGGCAGCCAAAGGTATCTCATCGGATGCTCCGCTAGTTGATCAGGTCAACGAGGCAGATCCGGCGAGTCGTCTGGGCTCAGGAAAACAAAGGGTGCAAAGGGACGCGCTCGCCGGATCAGGCGGGGCGTCGGTCGGGCCGCTCCGGCAGCGCCGGGACGTGGGATGGCGGCAGCGCGTCGTGGCGGGCCACGCGCGGCGGCAGCGTGGGTGGCGCCAGGGCCGGCGCATCGCCCAGCAGCGTTTGCGCATGGCCCAGGTGGCAGATGCCGCAATCGTTGTCCGCCGTCAGCGGCGACTTCTTGCCGCCATGGCCGTCCTTGGCCTGGGCAGCGCCCTGGTCATGGTGCTGGTGCTCGTGGTGGCCGAAGTGCCCGGCCTGCACCTTCTCGTGCTGGCAGTACGTCGCCACCGCAGCCCAGGAGAGCTGCAGCGGCAGGAGTGCCAGGAGAAGGACGAGGAGCCAGCGGCGCATGTCCGCAAGTTTACCTTCCAGGCAGGCCCGGCTCCGGGCAGGCTTCAGGCGTGCGCCCCGTCCAGCCAATGCAGCAGCGTGGCGTAGAGCGCGCCGGCGTCCACGGGCTTGAAGATGAAGTCGTTCATGCCGGCCTCCAGGCAGGCCTTGCGGTCCTCGTCGTAGGCGTTGGCGGTCAGGGCCAGGATGGGGCGCGTGGCCCAGCCGGGCAGGGCGCGGATGCGGCGCGTGGCCTCCATGCCGTCCATGAAGGGCATCTGCATGTCCATGAGCACCAGCGCGTAGGCCGTGCCCTGCGCCTTCTCCACGGCTTGCAGCCCGTCCTCGGCCGTGTCCACCGACAGGCCGGCGCCCGCCAGCATGGCCAGGGCCACTTCGCGGTTGACGGGGTTGTCCTCGGCCAGCAGCACGCGCATGCCGGCGCAGCGCTCGCGCAGGGCGGCCGCCGCATCGGCCCGCGGCAGTGCCGCCGCCGGCGGGCTGCCCGCGCCACGCGACAGCCGGGCCGTGAACCAGAAGCTGCTGCCTTGCCCGGGGACGCTGTGCACGCCCACTTCGCCGCCCATCATCTGCACCAGGCTGCGCGTGATGGCCAGGCCCAGGCCGCTGCCGCCGTGGCGCCGCGTGATGGAGGCGTCCAGCTGCTCGAAGGTCCGGAACAGCCGCGACTGCTTGTCCGCCGCGATCCCGATGCCGCTGTCCCGAACCTCGAAGCGCAGCAGCAGCTCGGTGCCCGCGTCCTGCATCACTTGCGCGCTCAACCAGACGCCGCCGCGCGCCGTGAACTTGACCGCGTTGCTGGCGTAGTTGAGCAGCGCCTGTTGCAGCCGCACGAGGTCGCCATGCAGCCACGTGGGCACGCCGGCGGCGTCCACCTGCACGGACAAGGCCTTGTCGCGCGCGATCGGCTCGATCATCGAGCACACGTTGTCCAGCACCGCGCGCAGCTCGAAGTCGCTGGACTGCAGCTCCAGCTTGCCGGCCTCGATCTTGGAGAGGTCGAGAACGTCGTTGAGCGTGGCCAGCAGGTGGCGGCCCGCCATGTCGATGCGCTCCAGCCGCGCGGCGTGCTCGGAGGGCAAGGCGGCGCGGCGCAGCAGCTCCGTCATGCCGAGGATGGCGTTGAGCGGCGTGCGGATCTCGTGGCTCATGTTGGCCAGGAACACGCTCTTGGCTTGGCTGGCCGCTTCGGCCGACTGCAACGCGTCCCGCAGCTGGCTGGTGCGTTCGCTCACCAGGCACTCCAGCCGCTTGCGGTAGCGCTCCAGCTCCACGTCCAGCCGCTTGCGGTCGGAGATGTCGCGCACGGTCGCCAGGATCAGGCTGTGCGCGTCGCAGTCCAGCCGCGTGAGCAGCACCTGGGCCGTGAACGGGCTGCCGTCCAGGCGCTGGTGCACCCATTCCATGTCCAGCGAGCCTTCGGCCAGGACGGCGTGCTCGTTGCCCGCCACCAGGTCGCGCGAAGCGCGGCCATTGGGCTGCAGCGGCGCGGAGATGTCGAGCACGGTCTTGGGCTTGAGATCGTCGGCGCGGAACAGCCGCAGGGCCGCCGGGTTGGCGTCCTGGATGACGCCCTCGCCCGGCTCGATCACGAGATGGGCGTCCTTGCTGCCTTCGAAAAGCTGCCGGTGGCGCCTTTCGCTGTTGCGCAGCGCGGCCTCCAGGCTGCGGTGCTCGGTGACGTCCCTGGCCAGGCAGAACGAGCCTATGAAGCGGCCCTCGGCATCGAGCAGCGGTGCCGCTGTGACCTGCAGCAGCCGCGGGCCGCGGGGCGTCTGCAGGGACTGCTCGGACGACGAAAGCTGGCGCTGGGCCAGGGCCTGCTCCGTGATCGAGTGGATCTGCCCGGCCGTGTGCGGCGGAAAGATTTCCGTGTCCGTGCGGTCCAGCGCGGCGGCGGGCTCCAGGCCCATGAGGCGGCCGGCGGCCTGATTGAAGAGCACGTAGCGGCCCTCGGCATCCTTGATGCACATGGCCTCGTCCGTGGCGTCGGCCATGGCCGCCAGCAACTGCAGCTCCTTCAGGCGCCGCACGTTGGCCAGCGATTCGCCGCGGGCCTGGGCCAGGGTCTCGCGCTGGCGCAGCAGCAGCACGGCCACGGCGGCGCTGAAGATGGCCAGCACGCCGACCAGGCCCAGCCAGAGCATTTGCCGCAGGGCCTTGCCGCGCACCTCGGCGTCGGCGATCACCGCGGCCAGCACCCAGTCCGTGCCCGGAATGGCGCGCGTGGCCCCCAGCAGGCGTTCGCCCCGCAGGCCCAGCCCAATGACCTGGCGCTGCTGCGGCGGCTGCAGCGCCAGCGCAGCAACGGCCAGGGCGTCCTCGTCATTCAGCACCGCCTGCACCGGGCCCACGGCGCGGCTGGAAGGCGGCTGGTTGAGCAGCTCCGCGTCGCCGTCCATTCGACGCAGCAGCCACACCTCGCCCGTGTCCGTGCGCACGGGCCAGCCCTGCAGCAGTTGATCCACGTCGTCATCGCTGCAAGGGTGCAGCAGGATGAAGGCCCTGGCCCGCCCGCCGTCCAGCAGCGGAACGACCAGGTCCAGCACGTGGTGCTCGGCGCGATCCACGTAGGGGCCGGCCTGGTGGATGTCCAGGTCCTGCGCCGCCGCGTCCAGGGCGCTTTGCAGCTCCCTGGGCATGTGGGCCTCGCTCCCCGGGCTGCCGCCCAGGCCGTGGCCCCGGCTGTCGTAAATGCGCACGCGGCCTGCGCCCGCATGGCCGGCCAGGCCTTCCAGCTGCTGCGTCAGCAGGTCGCCGCAGCCGGCGTCGCCGGCCTGCCAGCAGTTGAACAGCGCCAGCAGGTGCCGGCTGGTCTGGATGTAGCGGGCCGCGCGCCGGCTCTGGACGACCCGGTCCGTGAGCATCCTCGCCTTGAACTCCGCCACCTCGTTGAGCCGCAGCACCTCGGCCGCCCGCTCATCGCCCCACATCCTGTATCCCGCCGCAAAGACGGCCGCCAGCACGCACAGGCTCGCCACCATCCAGGCGCGCCAGGGGTAAACGAACAATTGCCCCAGCGGCAAGGCCTCCTGGCGCGCGCGGCGCAGCAGCCAATACAAAAGGTAGGAAGTGACCACCACGAAAAGCCACCCTTTTGCCGTGCCGGCCAGGGCGATGGTATCGGGCCCGTGGAAAAACCAGGTCGTGATTTTGTCGGACAACAAAATCCACGTGGCGGCAAACACGGCATAAATCAAGACTATCCTGATTTCCGGCTTGACGAGGCCGGGTGCGGATAATCGTTTATCCATGTTGCCTCCAATAACTTCCTGATCTCGGCTTCGGTCTGTGCGGCTGGAATGGGCGGTGCCGTACAAAGGAGGGTGCACAGCGCTTTGAGCGCAGGCCTTCCAAGAATATATTGACTATGGCCTGGCTTTGTGATCAGGTTGTCAACAGTGGGCTTGATTTTTTATTCGCAAGCCGGGAAGTTGCGGATAAATTTATGCCGTCATCGCAAAACTTTATTTCAAAGGCGGCAGCCTGGATGCCGGCTGCGCGGTTTTATTCGTGCCGAATAATATGTCGAGAATTGCCCTCGAATTATGCGTGGACGGTGCGGGGAATTTTCTGAAAAACAAAAAGCGAATGGCGCACCCAGCGCGTGCACCATTCGCAAAATACTGGCATTCAAATGCCGCCAGCGGCGGCAAAGCCCGGTCTCAGAACAAGAAATCCGTGTGGACGAAGCGCGAATGGTGTTGCGCGGCAATGGCGTTGAGCAGCCGCGTGTTGGCCTCGGTCTGGCGGGCGGCCACCATGGAGCGTATGGAGAAGGCGCGCAGCGCGTCGGTGACGGAGAGCGTGCCCTCGGCCGAGTCCTTGCGGCCGGCAAACGGGAACACGTCCGGCCCGCGCTGGCATTGCGAGTTGAGGTTGACGCGGCAGACCTGGTTGACCAGCGGGTCGATGAGCGCGCCCAACTGCGCCGGGTCCTGGCCGAAGAGGCTGACCTGCTGCCCGTGCTCGGACGTCACCACGTACTGCAGCGCCTCCTCGACGTCCTCGAAGTCCGCCACCGGCACCAGCGGGCCGAACTGCTCCTCGCGGTAGAGCTGCATGCCCTCGCGCACCGGATACACCAGCGCCGGGCGGTACAGCGTCACGCAGGAGTCGCCCCCGCCGCCGTTGAGCACCCGCGCGCCGCGGGATTGCGCGTCGCGCAGCGCCTCGTCCATGTAGGCCGTGCGGTGCGGGCCGGGCAGCGGCGTGATCTGCACGCCGTCCTCCCAGGGCATGCCCAGCTTGAGCGCGGCGATGGCCTCGCCCATGCGCTGCAGGAAGGGCTTCACGATGGAGCGGTGCACCAGCAGCATCTTCAGCGCCGTGCAGCGCTGGCCGTTGAAGGACAGGGCGCCGGCCACGCATTCGCGCACGGCCAGGTCCAGGTCCGCGTCGGCCAGGACGATGGCGGCGTTCTTGGCGTCCAGGCCCAGCACCGCGCGCAGCCGGTGCGACTTGGGGTGCTGCTTCTTGAGGTGGTCCGCGATGCGGCTGGAGCCTATGAGCGCCAGCACGTTGACCTGCCCCGAGGCCAGCAGCCGCGGCACCACCAGCGAGCCCGGCGCGTAGATGGTGTTGACCACCCCCGGCGGAAAGGCGCTGCGCAAGGCCTCCAGCAGCGGCGCGAACAGCAGCGTGCCGTACTGCGGCGGCTTGAACACCACCGTGTTGCCCATGAGCAGCGCCGGGATCAGCGTGGCGAAGGTTTCGTTGAGCGGGTAGTTGTAGGGCCCCATGCACAGCACCACGCCCAGCGGGGTGCGGCGTATCTGGCCGGCGAAGCCTTCGGCCTGCGCGAAGCGCGAGGCGTCGTTGTCCAGCGCCTTGAGCGCGGCGATGGTGGCCTCGATGTACTCCAGCGTGCGGTCGAACTCCTTGCGCGAGTCGGCCAGGCTCTTGCCGATCTCCCACATGATCAGCCGCACCACGGTGTCGCGCTGCGCGGCCATCTGGCGGGTGAAGTCCTGCATGCAGGTGATGCGCTGGGCCGTGCTCATGGTGGGCCAGGCGCCGCGGCCGTGGTCCCAGGCGCGCACGGCGGCGGCCAGCGCCTGGTCGCTGTGCTCCACGCCCATCACGGGCACGCTGCCGATGTCCATCTGCCGCACGCTGCCGTCGGCATGGCGCACGCAGATGGGCGACAGCACGGGGCGGCATTCGCCGTCCCATGTGACCAGCTCGCCGTCCAGCACCGAGACGCGCTGGTGCAGCGGCTCGCGCAGGCGGTGGGCCTCGGGGATCTGGTCCGCGGTGGGGAAAAGCTGTTTCAGGCTGTGGTGGTCCATGGAGGGAGGAGGGGGTGTCCGCGCAAGTGAAAAAGCCAGGACGCACGCCGCGGACGCGGGCGCCTTGCGGCGGCAGGCGTGCCGCGCAGGGGAATTCAGGCCGCGGGCCGGCAGCCGCTCACTGCTCCTCGGCCCAAGTGAAACCGTCGCGGGCCACCAGGGCGCTGGCCGCTGCCGGGCCCCAGCTGCCGGCGGCGTAGGGGCGGGGGCCCAGGCCGGCGGCGTCGTCCTCGCGCCAGGCCTGCAGCACGGGCTCCACCCAGCGCCAGGCCTCTTCCTGCTCGTCGTTGCGCACGAACAGGTTCAGGCGGCCGTGTATGGCCTCCAGCAGCAGCCGCTCGTAGGCGCCCACGCGGTCCTCGGCAAAGGCGTGGTCGAAGTCCAGGTCCAGGCTCACGGGCGCCAGCGCCTGCGTGCCGGTGGGGCCCTGGGCCGCCAGCAGGTGCAGCTCCAGCCCGTCGGCGGGCTGCAGCTTGATCACCAGCCGGTTGGCCGGGTGCGGGCCCGCGAAGATCGGGTGCGGCACGGCGCGGAAGTTCACGACGATGCAGGCCGTGCCCGCCGCCAGCCGCTTGCCCGTGCGCAGGTAGAAAGGCACGCCGGCCCAGCGCCAGTTGCACACCTCGGTGCGCAGCGCCACGAAGGTCTCGCAGCGGCTGCCCGCGGGCACGTTGCGCTCCTCCAGGTAGCCCGGCACGGCACGGCCCTCGCACACGCCGGCGCGGTACTGGCCGCGCACCACGTCGCGCCGCGCGCTGGCGGCGTCGAAGGGCTTCAAGGCCTGCAGCACCTTGAGCTTCTCGTTGCGTATGGCATCGGCATGGGCGGACGCGGGCGGCTCCATGGCGATCATGGTGAGCAACTGCAGCGCGTGGTTCTGGACCATGTCGCGCAGCGCGCCGGTGCGGTTGTAGAAGTCGCCGCGCGTGCCCACGCCCAAGGACTCGGCCAGCGTGATCTCTATGCTGGCAATGCTGTCGCGCCGCCACAGCGGCTCGAAGAGGGCGTTGCCAAAGCGCAGCGCGGTGAGGTTCTGCACCGCGGACTTGCCCAGGTAGTGGTCTATGCGCAGCGCCTGCGACTCGCCGAACACGGCCCCCACGGCGCGGTTGATGGCGCGCGCGCTCTCCAGGTCGTGCCCAAGCGGCTTTTCGAGCACCACGCGCACCTCCGGGCCATGGAGCCCGATGGCGCCCAACTGCCGGCACACCTGCGGGAACAGGTGCGGGCTGGTGGCCAGGTAGAAGACCACCGACTCGGCCGGACCGTCGGCGCGGCCCTCCTGCGCCGCGGGCTCCTTGAGCCAGCGCCGCAGCGCCGGGTAGTGGGCGTCCTGCGCCAGGTCCACCTGCAGGTAGTGCACTTGGGCGGTAAAGGCGGCCAGGGCCTCGGCCGTTGGGCGCGTCGGACCCGACAGGTCCTGGAAGCGCTGCTGCAGCCACACGCGGTAGGCCGCGCTGTCCATGTCCTCGCGCGACACCGCCAGGATGCGCCCGCCCGCCGGCAGCGTGCCGTGGCGCCAGGCCTGGAACAGGGCCGGCATGAGCTTGCGCCAGGCCAGGTCGCCGGTGCCGCCGATGAGGACAAGGTCGAAGGACATGGAATCTCCAGGTGACGTGGTCTTTGGCAGGCGCAGCCCGCGCGGCGCGCCTTGAAAGCCGCGCCGCCGAGCGCGCGCTCCATCATCCAAAGCGCTTTCGAATGGGCGTCATGCTGGGGCCCGCAGCGCCATCGCGCCAGCGGGTTTTCCATTAATCAATCAGCTTGAGTTATTTACTGGTCTCACCGAAACTGGTGTTCAGGCCCGTGTGGGCTTTCAGGAAGTCGGCATGAATGACACCGAAGCGCTGGTAAAGGCCGCCTTGCAGCGGTGCGGGCATGCGCCGGCCGGGCGCAAGGACCATGCGTCGACGGCCTGGGCCCGCTGCGGGGCTGGCGGGCCGGATTCAGCCGTCGGCGCTGGCCGGGCGGTCCGTGTCGCCGGGCGCGATCACGGGCTGCGCCAATTGGTTCAGGGAGGGCACGGGGTGGCCCGCGAGCAGGTCCAGCACCAGCCGCGCCAGGGTGCGGCCGCTGGCCTCGCCCGTGGGCTGCTCCACGGCGGTGACGCGGTAGGGCAGCGGCAGGTCGGCCGGCACGCCGTCGTAGACGATGAGCGACGGCCCCCGGCCCGGCTGCCAGCCGCTTTCCATGAGCGCGCGCAGCGTGCCCACGCCGCTCAGGTTGTTGTCCACCAGCAGCGCGGTGGGCGGCTGCGGCAGCGCCAGCAGCCGCCGCGTGGCCTCGCAGGCGCCGTGCCGATCCAGCGGCACTTCCACCACCAGGGCGGCTTCAGGCTCCAGCCCCGCCTCGCGCAGCGCCTGCACGTAGCCGGCATGGCGCTGCGCGGCGAAGGTCATGCTCAGCGGCGCATGGATCAGCGCGATGCGCCGGTGCCCCAGGCCCAGCAGCCGCTGCGTGGCCAGGCGGGCGCCGGCCTCGTTGTCGAAATCGAACCAGGCGTAGGGCGAGGCGCTGTTCGTCCGCCCATAGGCCACGAAGGGAAACTTGCGCTGCTGCAGGAACTGGATGCGGGCGTCGTCCAGCCGGGTGTTGGCCACGATGAGCGCATCCACGGCGCGCGAGCTGGTGAGCCGCTTGTAGGAGTCCAGCTCGGTCTGCGCCCGCGCCGCCGCGACCATGAGGTCCATGCGCGCCTCGGCCAGCCCGTCGGACAAGCCGGCCATCACTTCCACGAAGCGCGGATCGCCCAGCCCGCTGTCGCCAAACGGGTAAATGATCCCCACCGCCTCCGAGCGCCCGGTGGCCAGCCGCCGCGCCGTGGTGTCGGGCTCGTACCCCGACGCCCGCGCCGCCTCCAGCACCCGCTGCCGCGTGACGGGGCTCACGTCCGAATACCCCGCCAGCGCCCGCGACACCGTCGTCTGCGACAGGCCCAGCGACTGCGACAGCACTTTCAGATTGGTTTTCAAGACGCGTTTCTCCGCCGGGCTTGAGTCAAGGTTCAGCGCGTGTTACGCGCCATCTAAAGCGGTTTGGATCGTAGCACGTGGCGCCACGGCCTGCGGTCGAGTGACGGCAGCCCGGCCCGGGGGCCGCGCTCAGGGAAAACACCAAGCAATATCCAAAGCGCTTTGACTAGTGTTGTGAGGAATCCAAAGCGCTTTGAGCGGGCCGTTCGTTTTGGCGGTCCAAGCGCGATGCCAGCCAGCCGGCCGCCGTGCGCGGTGGCGAGCCCACGGCGCCGGTGCGACGGCGCGCATTGACGAGGAGTTGTCATGGAAGTCCTGCCGGTCTGCCCTGAAGGCGATGAGCACTTGTTGGCCCTGGTGGACTTCAAGTGGCTGATGGTCGGCCTGGGCTGGCGCATCGACCTCTCGCGCCTGTGCCGTGACGCCGCCTACCTCGGCGCATGCGCCCGCCTGGGGCTGGCGAGCGAGCTGCCCCTGCTGCGCCAGCGCAGCGCCGACTTGCTTCACCGCCATGGCGCCGCCACCGCTGCGGCCGCCGGGTTTGCCTGAGTTTTTTTCCCCCACCAAGAAAGGCCACGACCGTGCCTGATATTCCGATGCGCCGTCAACGAAAAGCGAAAATCGTCGCGACCCTGGGGCCCGCCAGCGCCACGCTGCCCGTGCTGCGTGCGCTGTTCGAGGCCGGGGCGGACGTGTTCCGCCTCAACTTCAGCCACGGCAGCCATGCGCAGCACCGCGAGCGCGTGGACATGATCCGCCGCCTGGAGCAGGAGTTTGGGCGGCCCATCGCGATCCTGCTGGACCTGCAGGGCCCCAAGCTGCGCATAGGCTGCTTTGCCGGCGGCCCCATCACGCTGGAGCCCGGCGCGGCCTTCCGCCTGGACCTGGACCCCGCGCCCGGCGACGCGGCGCGCGTGAACCTGCCGCACCCCGAGATCTTCGCCGCGCTGCAGCCGGGCGCCGAGCTGCTGCTGGACGACGGCAAGCTGCGTCTGCACGTTGAAAGTTGCGGGCTGGACCACGCGCACACCCGCGTCGTCACCGGCGGGCCGCTGTCGGAGCGCAAGGGCGTCAACGTGCCCGGCGTGCTGCTGCCCATCTCGGCGCTCACGCCCAAGGACCGCGAAGACCTCGCCTTCGGCCTCACCTTGGGCGTGGAGTGGGTGGCGCTGTCCTTCGTCCAGCGGCCTGAGGACTTGCACGAGCTGCGCGAGCTGGTGGGCGGCCGCGCGGCGCTGCTGGCCAAGCTGGAAAAGCCAGCGGCCATGGACTGCCTGGAGGCCGTGGTCGACGCGTGCGACGCGGTGATGGTGGCGCGCGGCGACCTGGGCGTGGAGCTGCCCGCCGAGACCGTGCCGCGGCTGCAAAAGTGCATCGTGCGCACCTGCCGCCGGCAGGGCAAGCCGGTGATCGTGGCCACGCAGATGCTGGAGTCCATGGTGGCCTCGCCGGTGCCCACGCGCGCCGAGGCCTCCGACGTGGCCACCGCCGTGTACGACGGGGCCGACGCGGTGATGCTCTCGGCCGAGTCGGCCGCGGGCCGCTACCCGGTGGAGGCGGTGGCGGTGATGGACCGCGTGATCCGCGAGGTCGAAGGCGACCCGTACTACCGCACCGTGATCGACGCCTCGCACGTCGCGCCGGTGGCCAGCGTGGCCGACGCCGTGTGCACCTCGCTGCGCCAGACGGCCGAGCTGCTGCCCATCGCCGCGCTGGTGACCTACACGCGCTCCGGCGCCACCAGCCTGCGCGCCGCGCGCGAGCGGCCGGCGGCGCCGGTGCTGTGCATCACGCCGCAGTTGTCCATCGCGCGGCGGCTGGCGCTGGCCTGGGGCGTGCACGCCGTGCACGTGGGCGCGGGCATACAGGACGTGGCCGGCATGGTCGAAACCGCCCGCGCCGTGGCGCGGGCCCAGGGCTTTGCCGCGCCGGGCGCACCCATCGCCATTGCCGCGGGCATGCCTTTCGGCACGGCCGGCACCACCAACCTGCTGCACATCACGGAGGCCTGAGCCATGCATCAGCTCGTTCTCTTGCGCCACGGCGAATCGGTCTGGAACCAGGAAAACCGCTTCACGGGCTGGACCGACGTCCCGCTGAGCGACCGCGGGCTGGAAGAGGCCCACGCGGCCGGGCGGCTGCTCAGGGCGCGCGGCTTTCACTTCGACCTGGCCTTTTCGTCCGTGCAAAAGCGCGCCATCAAGACGCTGTGGAGCGTGCTGGAGGAGCTGGACTGCATGTACATCCCCGTGCAGTCCACCTGGCGCCTCAACGAGCGCCACTACGGCGCGCTGCAGGGGCTGAACAAGGCGCAGACCGCCGCGCGGTACGGCGAAGCCCAGGTGCAGCGCTGGCGCCGCGCCTACGACGAGCCGCCGCCGGCGCTGGCCGCGGGCGATCCGCGGCACGAGGCCGGCGACCCGCGCTACCGCGGGCTCGGCGCGGACGTGCCGCGCACCGAATGCCTGCGCGACACCGTGGCGCGCGTGCTGCCTTGCTGGCGCGACGCCATCGCGCCGGCGCTGCGCGGCGGCCAGCGCGTGATCGTGGCCGCGCATGGCAACAGCCTGCGCGCGCTGATCAAGCTCCTGGACGGGGTTTCGGACGAGGCCATTGCCGAGGTCAACCTGCCCACCGGGCAGCCGCTGGTCTACGAGCTGGACGCCGACCTGCGCCCGCTGCGCCACCACTACCTCGGCGACGCCGCCGCCATCGAGGCGTCGCTGCGCGCGGTGGCGGCCCAGGGCCGCGTGGCGGCTTGAGCCGCCCGGCAGCAGGCGCGGCACATGCTGGGCCAGATCCGGCGCCTGCTGGCCGGGCAGCCGCTGCGCGACGTCCACTACCGCGACTTCGGCTCCCTGCTGTCACTGGGCCACCAGGGCGCGTTGGGCGACCTGCTCGGCGGCCTGGGCCGCGGCGGGCTGATGGTAGAGGGCCGCCTCGCGCAGGCCATGTACCTGTCGCTCTACAAGCGCCACGAGCTGGGCCTGCACGGCTGGCCCAAGGTGGCCCTGGCCACCGTCGCGCGCTGGCTCAGCGGCCACACGGGGCCGCGCGTCAAGCTGCACTGAGCGCCGCCGGCAGGGCCGGCACTCCCGGCCCGCCGCGCGCCGGGCAGGTTTGAACCTTGCCCGCCCGGCTGGGGCCATCCATCCCTCGGACAAGCCAAAGCGCTTTGAGGGTTTCCTATAGGTTGATCCAAAGCGCTTTGGACAATAATCAAACCGCGTTAGATATTTGGCAGGAGACAGGTTCATGAAGGCATTGCATTACTTCCTGGGCGCCGCCGGCCTCGCGGCCACACTGGGCGCGGCGCAGGCGGCGACGCTCACGATTTCCTGCGCCTCGGTGGGCGTGGATTTCGAAAACTGCAAGCGGTATTCGGCGCAGTGGGCCGCCAAGACGGGACACACGGTGAACATCTTCACCATGCCGAGCTCCAGCACGGACATCCTGTCGCTGTTCCGGCAGATGTTCGCGGCCAAGTCGGCCGACCTGGACGTGCTCAACATCGACGTGGTCTGGCCCGGCGTGCTCAAGGACCACCTGCTGGACCTGAAGCCCTACAGCAAGGGCGCGGAGGCGGAGCATTTCCCGGCCATCGTGGCCAACAACACGGTGGACGGGAAGCTGCTGGCCATGCCCAACATGAGCGACGCGGGCATGCTCTTCTACCGCAAGGACCTGCTGCAGAAGTACGGCCTGCAACCACCCGAGACCTGGCAGGACATGGCCGCCGCGGCCAGGAAGATCCAGGACGGCGAGCGCGCCGCCGGCGCCGCGGACTTCCAGGGCTTCGTCTTCCAGGGCAAGGCCTACGAGGGCCTGAGCTGCAACGCGCTGGAGTGGATCAGCAGCTTCGGCGGCCAGGTGCTCGATGCCCAGGGCAAGGTCACCGTCAACAGCCCGGCCACCGTGCAGGCGCTGAAGATGGCCGCGTCCTGGCCCGGCAGCATCGCGCCCAAGGGGGTGCTGAACTACGCCGAGGAGGACGCGCGCGGCGTGTTCCAGAACGGCAAGGCGGCCTTCATGCGCAACTGGCCCTACGCCTGGTCGCTGAGCCAGAACGCCGACAGCGCCGTCAAGGGCAAGGTGGGCGTGGCGCCGCTGCCGCGCGGCGGCGGCGAGGGGCAGCATGCGGCCGCGCTGGGCGGCTGGCAGTGGGCGGTGAGCAAGTACTCCAAGAACCCCGAGGCGGCGGCCGACCTGGTGATGTACCTCAGCAGCCGCGAGATCCAGAAGGAGCGGGCGGTGAAGTACTCCTTCAACCCCACCATGCCCGCGCTCTACAAGGACAAGGACGTGCTGGCGGCCAACCCCTTCATGGCCGACATGTACGAAGTGCTGGTCAACGCCGTGCCGCGCCCGTCCACCATCACCGGCGCCAAGTACCCCGAGGTCAGCCAGGCGCTGTGGAACGCCGCGCACGACGTGATGTCCGGCCAGTCCAGTGCCGAGGACGCCGCCAAGCGCCTGGACGGCCGCCTCAACCAGATCCGCCGGGGCAAGTGGTAATGGGCGCCGCCCCCAACGCCTGGCAGGAGGGTCCGCCCCTGCCGCAAGCCCTGCGCAGCGCCGTGGTGGCGCCTGCGGCCGCGGCCGCCGCCACACCCGCGACGCGCCAGCCGCTGCGCGCGCAGCGCACGCGCACCGCGTGGCTGTTCCTGGCGCCCATGCTGGTGACGCTGGCGGCCGTGGCCCTGTGGCCGCTGGCACGCACCATCTGGTTCAGCTTCACCGATGCCAACATCAACGACCCCGGCGCGGCCCAATTCGTCGGCCTGGGCAACTACTTCGGCGAGTTCGGCCTGTTCTTCAACCCGAACAACACCGAGGGCTTCTGGGCCGGCGACTGGGGCGTGGCCATCGCCAACACGCTGAAGTTCGCCCTGGCCTCGGTGCTGCTGGAAACGGCCTTCGGCCTGGGCGTGGCGCTGCTGCTCGACCAGGAGTTCAAGGGCCGCTCGCTGGTGCGCGCCGCGGTGCTGCTGCCCTGGGCCATCCCGACCATCGTATCGGCCAAGATGTGGGGCTGGATGCTGCACGACCAGTTCGGCGTCATCAACCACCTGCTGCTGTCGGCCGGCCTCATCCAGCACCCCATCGCCTGGACGGCCGACCCCGCCTTCGCCATGTGGACCGTGGTGGCGGTGGACGTGTGGAAGACCACGCCCTTCATGGCGCTGCTCATCCTGGCCGCGCTGCAGACGCTGCCGCGCGACTGCTACGAGGCCGCCCGCGTGGACGGCGTGCATCCGCTGCGCGTGTTCTGGCGCGTGACGCTGCCGCTCATACGCCCGGCGCTGATGGTGGCGGTGGTGTTCCGGCTGCTGGACGCCCTGCGCGTGTTCGACCTGATCTTCGTGCTCACGTCCAACAACGCCAGCACCATCAGCATGTCCGGCTTCGTGCGCCGCGAGATGGTGGACAACGGCTACATGGGCTACGGCTCGGCCGCCTCCACCGTGCTGTTCCTGATGATAGGCCTGGCCACGGTGCTGGTCATGCGCCTGGCCCGCAACCGCCGCATGGAGGACGCATGAACCACCAACGCTCCGCTCTGGGCTCGGCCGTGATCTACGGGCTGGCCGCCCTGGTGACCGTCGTCTCGGTCTATCCCTTCCTGTTCGCGGTCTCGACCTCGCTCAAGACCGGCAGCGCGCTGTTCGACCCCAGCCTGTGGACCCGCGGCGCCAGCCTGGCCAACTACGCCTCGCTGCTGGCGGGCGCCGAGCAGCCCTTCCTGCGCCACGTGCTCAATTCCGTCGTGGTGTCGGTCGCGGTGGTGGCGCTGTCGCTGGCGCTGGGCGTGACGGCGGCCTATGCGCTTGGGCGCATCAGCTTCAAGGGGCGCGGGCTGCTGCTGGGCAGCATCCTGGCGGTGTCCATGTTCCCGCAGGTGGCGGTGCTGGCCGGCATGTTCGAGCTCATCCGCGCGCTGGGCCTTTACAACCGCGCCATCGGCCTGGTGCTGCCCTACCTGATCTTCACGCTGCCCTTCACCGTGTGGGTGCTGACCACCTTCATGAAGCAGTTGCCCAAGGAACTGGAGGAGGCGGCCATCATGGACGGCTGCGGGCCGCTTCGCATCATCTGGCAGGTGTTCATGCCCCTGCTGTGGCCGGCGCTGGTGTCCACCGGGCTGCTGGCCTTCATCGCGGCGTGGAACGAGTTCCTGTTCGCGCTCACCTTCGTGCTCGACAACAACGAGCGCACCGTGCCGGTGTCGATCTCGCTCATCAGCGGGGCCAGCCTGTACGACATCCCGTGGGGAAAGATCATGGCCGCCTCGGTGCTCGTCACCCTGCCCCTGATAGCCCTCGTCCTCGTCTTCCAACGCAAGATCGTCTCCGGCCTGACCGCCGGGGCCGTCAAGGGGTGAACTCCATGCACAAGCCCAAGGCATCCAACAACCAGTGGTGGCGCGGCGGCGTGATCTACCAGATCTACCCGCGCAGTTTCAAGGACAGCAACGGCGACGGCATCGGCGACCTGCCGGGCATCACGTCCCGGCTGGAGCACGTCGCACGCTTGGGCGCCGACGCGGTGTGGCTGTCGCCCTTCTTCAAGAGCCCGCAAAAGGATTTCGGCTACGACATCAGCGACTACCGCGACGTCGACCCGATGTACGGCACGCTGGACGACTTCAAGGCCCTGGTCGAGCGCGCCCACGCGCTGAACCTGAAGGTCGTCATCGACCAGGTGCTGTCGCACTGCTCGGACCAGCACCCCTGGTTCGTCGAGAGCCGCAGCAGCCGCGACAACCCCAAGGCCGACTGGTTCGTGTGGGCCGATGCAAAGCACGACGGCACGCCGCCCAACAACTGGCTCAGCGTCTTCGGCGGCAGCGCCTGGCAGTGGGACACGCGCCGCTGCCAGTACTACCTGCACAACTTCCTCACCAGCCAGCCGGACCTCAACTTCCACAACCCCGAGGTGCAGGAGGCGCTGCTGGACACCGTGCGCTTCTGGCTGGAGCTGGGCGTGGACGGCTACCGGCTGGACGCCATCAACTTCTGCTTCCACGACGCGCAGTTGCGCGACAACCCCGGCCGCGGCATGCCTACCGTCGAGGACGCCACCGCCCCGTCCATGAACCCGTACTCCTGGCAGGTGCACCGCTACGACAAGAGCCAGCCGGAAGCATTGGGTTTCCTGAGGCGGCTGCGCGAGCTGGTGGACCAGTACCACGACACGACCATGGTGGGCGAGATCGGCGACGAGGCCGGCCTCGCCATGGTGGCCGACTACACCCGCGGCAGCGACAGGCTGCACATGGCTTACTGCTTCGACCTGCTGGGCGCGGCGCACGACGCGCCTTACCTGCACGACCTGATAGAGCGCTTCCAGCGCATCGCCGGCGACGGCTGGGCCTGCTGGGCCATCTCCAACCACGACTGCATGCGCGTGGCCACGCGCTGGGGCGGCGCGAACCCGTCGAGCGCGCAACTGCGCGCCGCCGCCGCGCTGCTGCTGAGCCTGCGCGGCAGCGTGTGCATCTACCAGGGCGAGGAGCTTGGGCTGCCCGAGGCCGACATCGCGTTCGAGGATCTGCAGGACCCTTACGGCAAGACCATGTGGCCGGAGTTCAAGGGCCGCGACGGCTGCCGCACGCCCATGCCCTGGTCGGACCAGGGCGCCGACCTGGGCTTTGGCAGCGGCCATGTCAAACCGTGGCTGCCGCTGGCCGAGCCGCACCGCCGGCTGGCGGCCGAGCGGCAATGGGAGCAGCCGGGCTCGCTGCTGAACCACTACAGCCGGCTGCTGCACTGGCGCCGCGGCCAGGCCGCCCTGGTCAAGGGCGACATGCAGCTGCTGCCGCGCCATGCGCAGGTGCTGGCCCATGTGCGCGAGCACCACGGCCAGCGCGTGCTGTGCGCCTTCAACCTGAGCGGCACGCCTGCCGCGCTGGCGCTGCCCGCCGGCATGGCGCTCGACGCCGTGCTGCACGACAGCGGCGCCGACGGCGCGCGGCTGGACAACGGCACGCTGCACTTCGCCCCCTGGGGCGTGATGTTCGCCCGCCTGGGCTGAGCGCCGCCACCACCATCGCCACCGCCATCGCCCGCCATTGCCACCCATCGAGGAGACCACCATGACCCGCATCGACTTCCGGCAGGTTCGCAAGCGTTACGCGCCGGGGCAGCCCCTGACCATCAACGACGCCAACATCGAAATCGACAGTGGAGAGTTCTGCGTCTTCGTCGGCCCGTCGGGCTGCGGCAAGTCCACGCTGCTGCGCATGGTGGCGGGGCTGGAGGACATCAGCGGCGGCGACCTGCTCATAGGCGGCCAGCGCGTCAACGACCTGCCGCCGGCCAAGCGCGGCGTGGCCATGGTGTTCCAGAGCTACGCCCTGTATCCGCACATGACGGTGGCGGAGAACATGGCCTTCGGGTTGCGCACCCTGGGCGCGGACAAGGCGGCCATAGACCGCAAGATCAAGGCCGCGGCCGACATCCTGCAGCTCACGCCGCTGCTGGAGCGGCTGCCCAAGGCGCTCTCGGGCGGCCAGCGCCAGCGCGTGGCCATCGGCCGCGCCATCGTCAAGGAGCCCAAGGTCTTCCTGTTCGACGAGCCGCTGTCCAACCTGGACGCCGCGCTGCGCGTGCAGACCCGCCTGGAGATCGCCCGGCTGCACAAGGACCTGGGCTCGGCCAGCATGATCTACGTGACGCACGACCAGGTGGAGGCCATGACGCTGGCCGACAAGATCGTGCTGCTGCACGCCGGCAAGCTCATCGAGGAGCGCGGCAGCGTGGCGCAGGTGGGCTCGCCCATGGCGCTCTACCACCGGCCCACCAGCCGCTTCGTGGCCGAGTTCATAGGCTCGCCCAAGATGAACGTGCTGCCCGCGCGGCTGCTGGACGCGCAGGCCGACCACGCCGTGGTGCAACTGGCCGGGCAGCCGGTGCGCGTGGCCGTGGATGCGCGCCACCTGGCGCCCAACGCCCAGGTGCAGGTGGGCGTGCGGCCGGAGCACGTGGTGCTGGCCGGCGAAGGCGAGGGCGCGGCGCTGCCGGTGCGGCTGCTGCACGTGGAACGCTTGGGCGACGCCTCGCTGCTCTACGTCGATGGCGGCGCGGGCGTGGGCACGCTGACTGTGCGCGTGGAAGGCGCCGCGGCGCAGGCCCCGGGCTCGCGGTTGGCGCTGCGGCTGTTCCCTGGGCAACTGCACCTCTTCGACGACGCGGACCAGGCCTGCCGCCGCACCGTGGAGCTGCCGGCATGAGCCAGGCGTGGTTCAAGCAGAGCGTGGTCTACCAGGTCTACCCGCGCAGCTTTTGCGACAGCAACGGCGACGGCATAGGCGACCTGCGCGGCATCACGGCCAAGCTGGACTACCTCCAGGCCCTGGGCGTGGACGTGGTGTGGCTTTCCCCCATCTACCGCTCGCCCAACGACGACAACGGCTACGACATCAGCGACTACCGCGACGTCATGGCCGAGCTCGGCACCATGGCCGACTTCGACGCGCTGCTGCACGCCCTGCACGAGCGCGGGCTCAAGCTGGTGATGGACCTCGTGGTCAACCACAGCTCCGACGAGCACCCCTGATTCACCGAGGCCTGCAAGGGCCGCGACAACCCCTACCGCGACTACTACATCTGGCGTTCGCCGCGCGACGGCGCCGAGCCCAACAACTGGGCCTCGGCCTTCGGCGGCCCGGCCTGGACCCTGCACGAGCCCACGGGCGAGTACTACCTGCACCTGTTCTCCAGGAAGCAGCCGGACCTCAACTGGGAGAACCCCAGGCTGCGCCAGGAGGTGTATGCGCTCATGCGCTTCTGGCTGGACAAGGGCGTGGACGGCTTCCGCATGGACGTCATCAACATGATCTCCAAGGCGCCCAAGCTGCCGGATGCGCCCGCAACGCTGCCGCAGCGGCCCTGGCAGCCGCCGGGCCCGCTGGTGTTTCACGGGCCGCGGCTGGCCGAATTCCTGGACGAGATGAAGCGCGAGGTGCTGTCGCACTACGACCTGATCACCGTCGGCGAGGCGCCCAACGCGACCCCCAAGCACGGCGTGCAGCTCACGGACGAGCGCGAGGGCTTTCTCAACATGCTCTTCCAGTTCGAGCACGTGGACCTGGACATCGACCCGGCGCAAGGCCTGGGCAAGTGGGGCCGCAAGCCGCTGGAGCTGCGCTCGCTCAAGGCGTCCATGTCGCGCTGGCAGCACGCGCTGCACGGCCGCGGCTGGAACAGCCTCTACCTCTCCAACCACGACCAGCCGCGCCCGGTGTCGCGCTTCGGCGACGACGGCGCCCACCGCGTGGCCTCGGCCAAGATGCTCGCCACCTTCCTGCACCTGCTGCAGGGCACGCCCTACGTCTACCAGGGCGAGGAGCTGGGCATGACCAACGTGCGCTTCGGCTCCATCGCCGAGTACCGCGACATCGAGACGCTCAACCTGTGGCGCGAGGCGGTGGACGAGCGCGGCATGGCGCCGGCGCAGGTGCTGGCCGCCATCCATGCCAAGGGCCGCGACAACGCGCGCACGCCCATGCAGTGGAGCGACGGCCCGCACGCCGGCTTCACCACCGGCACGCCCTGGATAGGCGTGAACCCGAACTACCGGGAGGTGAACGCCCGCCAGGCCCTGGCGGACCCGGACTCCGTGTTCCACCACTACCGCCGCCTGATCGCGCTGCGCCGCGCGCTGCCCGTGGTGGTGCACGGCCGCTACGAGCTGCTGCTGCCTGAGCATGCGCAGATCTACGCCTACCTGCGCACCCTGGGCGAGGAGCGGCTGCTGGTGGTCTGCAACTTCAGCCGCGCCACGCCGCGCTGCGAGTTGCCCGCGGACCTGGCTTTCGAAGAGCAGGAGCTGCTGATCGCCAACTACCCCGTGGAGGCCGGCGAGGACATCCGCGCCTTCACCCTGCGCCCCTACGAGGCGCGCGCCTACCGGCTGCACTGACGAGGACGGCCATGGATACATCACGCCTGCTCGCCGACATAGGCGGCACCAACGCCCGCTTTGCCTGGCAGGCCCGCCCCGGCGCGCCCATCGAGGACGTCGCCACGCTGCCCTGCGCCGGCTACGCCGGCCTGGACGATGCGCTGGCCGACATCCTGCAGCGCCTGGGCCGGCCCGCGCCGCGCCGCTGTGCCATCGCCATCGCCAACCCGGTGCTGGGCGACCTGGTGCGCATGACCAACCACCACTGGGCCTTTTCCATCTCGGCCGTTCAGGCGCGCTTCTGCTTCGCGCAGTTGAAAGTGCTCAACGACTTCACCGCGCTGGCGCTGGCCTTGCCGGCCCTGGAGCCCGCGGAGCTGCGCCCCTTGGGCGGCGGCTGCGCGTTGCCGGCGGCGCCCATGGGCCTGATTGGCCCGGGCACGGGCCTGGGTGTCTCGGCCCTGTTGCCTGACGGCCGCGGCGGCCACGTGGCCGTGGCGGGCGAGGGCGGCCACGTCACCCTGCCCGCGTGCACGGCGCGCGAGCAGCAGGTGCTGGCGCAACTGGCCGAGCGCCACGGCCACGTGTCGGCCGAGCGTGCCGTCTGCGGCCAGGGCTTGGTGGACCTGCATGCGGCGCTGTGCGCCCTGGACGCACCCGGCGGGCCGCCGCCCGCCCTCACGGCCGCCGACGTCACCGCCGCCGCGCTGGCGCGCTCCGACGCACGCTGCGTGGAGGCGCTGGAGATGTTCTGCGCCTTCCTCGGCACGGTGGCCGGCAACCTGGCCCTCACGTTGGGCGCGCGCGGCGGCGTGTACCTGGGCGGCGGCATCGTGCCGCGCCTGGGCGCGTTCATCGACGGCTCGCCGTTTCGCGAGCGCGTCGAGGCCAAGGGCCGCTTCCGCGGCTACCTCGCCGCCATCCCGGTGTTCGTGATCAACAGCCGCCAGTCACCCGCCCTGCGCGGCGCCGCACGCGCGCTGGACGCCTGCTGATGTACCGCCGCGCTGGCGTGCGCGGCAGGCCCGGCAGGGCGGGGAAAAAACCAATCCTTCCCCGCGAAAACCCCGATCACCGCCGGCGGAACAATAACTAAACTGGTTTTATTAAAGCGCTTTGGATGCTCTGTCGGGAGGACAGGGCCCACCTCCAAAGCGCTGCGTTGGGCCGATTCGCCCCGCGACGCCGCGCGTGTCACCGGGCTGAAGCCGGCCCGGCGCCGACCCGCCTGACAGCAACGTCTTTTGGTTTCGTATCCGCGCCGTTTGGCCTGAATTCCAAAGCGCTTTGATTGAATGTAACTGACCCGAGTACCGGCCACAGACCGGCACCGGCTTCCTGTGCAAGCCCAGCCATTCCAAGTGAAGGAGACCCGCGCCATGCCGTACCGCCCCTTTCCGCGAGCCCTGCTCGCCGCGACCAGCCTGCTGACCGCCGGGGGCGGGTACTGCCAGAGCCCAAGCTGGAGCTCCAGCGACGGTGCGCCGCCCGTGGCGTTCAGGGGCGACGCCAACGTGGAGATCGACACCACGCGGCAGAACAACGGCGTGGGCGGCACGCAGGGCGGGCGGGTCGAGCTCAACCTGATGGGCAGGACGACGCTGGGAGACGCCTTCCTGGCCGGCAAGGCCACCTTCCTGGCCAAGAAGGACGGCGGCACGGCCACCGACGACATGTGGGTGCAGGCCGGCAACGCGAAGTTCGACTTCAAGCTGGGCCGTTTCGAAGCCGTGGACCTGTTTCCGCAGGGCCGCGACACCGTGCTCAACCGCGCGGGCAGCGGCGTGTACCGCGCCAATTTCATACGCGGGCGCTTTGGCGGCTCAGCGGGCAACGTGGTGCACGTGGCCGGGCATGCCTTGCTGGCCGAGGGCCTGAACCTGGAGCTGGGCCTGGCCGATACGGGCAAGGCCGACAACCTCGCGGCCGGCCAGGCCGAAGGGTTGCGGCCCGTGCTGAGCTACAGCGCCAACGGCTGGCTGTTCAAGGCCGGCGCGGAAATCGGCCGCATGAGCGACGGCGGTGCGGCGGGCAACGCCCGCTTCGTGGACCTGCGCGGTGCGGCCCTGAGCCTGAGCAAGGCCGTTGGGCCGGGCAACCTCAACGTGAACCTGGCCGGCGGGCGGGCCGAAGGCCTGTGGAAGAGCAGCGTGCTGGCCGCCAACTACACGGTGCCGCTGGGCCCCTGGGTGCACGTGGAGCTTGGGCGGGTGAAGGCGGACGCGCCGGGCAGCGCCAGCGAGACGGTGCGCACCGTGGGCGTGGGCTGGCAGTTCTCGCTGTTCGGCATCAAGAACGCCTACGTCACGCCGGCGCTGTCGTACTCCTCCTCGTCCGCGGACAGCTACCTGCCCGCGCTGGGCGGCTCGGCCAAGCCCAGCGAGCGGGCCGTGCGCGTGCGCCTGAACTACACCTTCGCGGCGTTCTGACGCCGCGGCGCAGCCCGGGGCCGCGGCTCAGTAGTAGCGCTCGCTCGAACGCCAGGTGCGCAAGTCGCTGGTGACGCCATCGACCCCCGGCACGGCCGCCGTGAGGCGCATGGCCTGCAGCACGTCGTTGGGCGCATCCACCCAGCCTTGGAGGCGAACCTTGCCGTCCACCACCACGGCGTGCACGTCGGCGTGGCGCAGTTGGGCGGCCTGCAGCGCCTGCTCGACCTGCTGCTGCAGCCGGCTGTCGTCCGCGGTGGCGGCCTGGGCGCCGCTGCCCAATGCCAGCGTGATGCCCAGCACGGCAGCGGGAGCGAGCATTTGAAGGCGGAGGTTCATGTCGGCTCCTAAATCAGGGTAGTTGACGATTGACTTTTGCCGGCGCGCAGGGGCGAGGCCTTGTCAAGGCGGCAAGCGTCGCACAAGCGCGTACCAACCTCGCGGGGGAGGGGTTATTGGCGTGCGACGGGCGCGCTTGGGAAATCAGCGTCTGGAAAAGGCGCGGTATTTGAGTTTCGCCTCAGATCCACCGCCGCACCCGGGCCTTGTAGGCCAGGTATTCCTGGCCGAAGAGCGCCTGCAGGGCGCGCTCCTCGGGTTTGATTTGAAATTCGGTCAGGTAGATGCAGAAAACAATAACCAGCGCATAGGCCAGCGCGTTGGCCGACCAGCAGGCGATGCCGAGCAGCAGCAGTGCCATGCCGAGGTACATGGGATTGCGGCTGATGCGGAAGAGCCCGCGCGCCACGAAGCGGCTGGCCTTGTCGGGAACTCTCGGGTCCAGGGTCGTGCGCTGCATGCGGAATTGCAATGCGGCGCCGAAAAGCAGGGCGAGACCTGCAATGGAAAAGAGTGCGGCGGCAGTTTGGTGGTGGGGAAAGGTCACCGCGGCGGCCGGTATCCAATGGCTCACGGCGACGATGAGCGCGAGAAATACTGCGGTGAGCAGGAGAGGAGGGATTTTTAATTCCAGTGCGCGCATCGGAATAACCTGAGGTTTGAGATCCAAGTTTACAAGACCGTGCGTCATTTCTGCGGATCGTTTGAATAAAGTGAAAGCTCGTATGTTGGCATTATGTGATTCCACTTGTTCATGGCGTCCCGACGTTGGAGTTCTGCGGCCGGCAGGTGGACTGCTGTAACGCTGGGGTAGGCCATGGTTGTCCTATTCAGGTGATGATTTTATGTAGCAATTAATGTGCTGGATCGATAATCAGTCGAACTTGCAATAGAGTCTGCATGTTGGGCTATTGAATAGTAGATAGTGTTTGCCATTGTGCTCGGACGTGGTGAGGGATCCGATGCAGCCAGCAATCTCCAGCTCACTGATAGAGATCGCTTGGATTGTGATTTGAGTGGTATTAGCAGTTTTGGGTCACCGCTTTGACAGTTGCGCAGGTATCCTAGCAATGTCGAAGCGGAGAGTTATTGTGGGGCCGTCTCGATGAATAGATATTTCATGCAGCTCGATCGACTGAAAGTCAATTTTGTTACCGAATAAGGTGGTGAATGACTCACGGCGCCAGCTCTATCCAGCGTTTGAGTTAAGCCAATTTCCGAAGCCAATCTGGCTCGAACGAATGGGTTAGACCTTTTTGCTTCTAGCTTCTTCTTCATCAAGATATGTGGCAACTTGATAAGCAATTGAAACTATGCAGTTCCGGTAGTGAAATATTACGCTACTGAAAGCTTGGAAGGCAAATACAGAAAAGAGCCCAGATTGGGTAATTCTGTCGAATTCATCTCGCTTGCTAGGGTTCGCGTGAGCAATTCCTCCATAGAAGATGATATCAAATAATTCCTTATTGGTTGTTATTCCTGAGATTTTTGGATTGACAAAACTCGGTTGATCTAATTTGGTATTCAATTCATCAACTGTTTTCTGAATCGCAATTTTGTTTTCTTTGTACTTCTCAGGCCATAGATCGGAAAGTTGTTTAATTTTTCTAATTGAAAAGCCGTCTTGGTCTTGAATGAGGAGTCTCAAATTTAAGCAGAATGCTTCCATTTCGTCTGGGTTGAGTTTGTCTTGTGCTAACCAATCTCCTTGCTTAACCCTATCCCAATCAGGTTCTCCACGTCGTGACGTAAGCCACGTCCAGAATCTACTTTCCTCTAGTTTTTTTGCTTTTTGAAGAAAATGGTCGTAGGGACTTTTGGTCATGTTAGTCAATTATTAAAAAGGATTGACTGGTTTTTGCGATTGTCGGATTGGGCATTCGTCTAACGTAAAGGTGAGCGGCTGCCGGAGGTGGTGCGCCTTGACGGCATATTAGATCCTTGGTTCATTTAAGTTGAGCAAGAAAATCAGCGACTTCGTTTTTCACGAGATCGTTGAATGGATAAGGTCCCCCAATAGTTCTGTCGTAGACCAAATTCACGAACTCCTGTAGTGCAGCAAAATATTTGTTGTCATCTTCGGGCTGGAAGTCCCCGAGTGGGGAACCAGAAACAACAGCTGAAAGGTCGTTGTGTGAAAGAAGACGATTGCGAACAGAGCGAAGATTTTTCTGGAAGTGGTCCATCTGCACGGCGATGGCGTTGAGTTGATCTTGTGTTACCGGATCCCAGCCGCCATAGCGTAGAACGTAATCAACACTCAGTGTCACTTGGCCTGCCACGACTGCGTTGTCGTGTAGTTTGGCGATTTGAAGAAGGACGTACTCGTGGCTGATTATGCTCAGCCGCTCAAACGCGTGGCTAGCATGTGACTGCTGCAGTTCGCTGGCGCGGGGGTTCTCGTCAAAAAGTTCGCGATGATTAAGCCAGCACTCGTAAGCCCAATTGCACAGCTTGCAAAATTCAGTAGCAACGAGTGGCGAAAGTGCGGACATGAATGTCTAACGTTTGAGTTGACCCGCTCGCCGGAGGCGATTCGGGTCAAACGGATTGGTTAGATCGTATTTTACTTGTCGAGAACGTTTTCAAACACCATTAAGAATAAATTTGTATTTTGATCGGTCTAAAAGAACTCGAAGTTGCAATCACCCGCTTTGCACCTTGTCTCGACGAGTTGATCAACTCCCCCTCCGTTCCAGATCCGTCGCCGGCGCCTTAAGGCGCTTAAAAAACCGCCGATGGACACCGACGATGCCCTCTCCGCGATCTCGAAGCCTGAAACCTTCGTTGCCGAGCCCACCGCCTGCCACGGAAATTCAGGCACCGGCATTGAGGAAAATCAGCTTAAACCGCCCCGCTTGCTCGACCGCCTGCGCAAGGAAATCCGGCCGCGCCACTATTCATCGCGCATTGAAGACGCCTACATCGCCTGGGCCAAGCGCTTCATTCTTTTCCACAGCAAGCGCCATCCCAAGGAAATGCGTGCGGAAGAATTCACGAAATTCCTGTCCTGGCTTGCCACCGAGCGACAGGTTTGCGCCTTTGCCCAAAATCAGGCCAAGGCCGCCTCATTTTTCTCACGGCCAAGTCCTGAAAATGAACCTACCGTGCCTGGACGAGGTCATTCAAATCCAGATGCAAAGGCGCTCAGCCGTCTCCCGGCAACGCACCGGCCACCACCGCGCGCGTCGCGGACAAGCGCTCCACCAGCCGTGCTCCCAGCCCCGCTGCGTCGTACCGCGCCATTTCCACCGCCAGCGCCCCAGCCCGCGCCTTGAACCCTGGCTCCACCAGCACCCGGCGCACCGCTTCGCGCACCGCCTGCGCCGAGGGTCGCCCGGTGCGCAAATCCACCCCGGCGCCGCTCCAGGCCACGCGCGCCGCGATCTCCGGCTTTTCCTCGCTGCCCCCGGCCACCACCAGCGGCAGCCCGTGCACCAGCGCCTGCTGCACGCCGCCATAGCCGCCGTTGGTCACCACCGCCGACAGCAGCGGCAGCAGCGCGCCGTAGGGCACGAAGGGCGCCAGCCGCGCGTTGCGCGGTACCGCGCCGCCCAGCGCCACCGCCACGGCGGCGGGGTCCGCGGTGGCGACCACCAGCACGTCCTCGCCAGCCAGCGCACGCAGCGTGGGGGCGATAAGGTCGTTCAAGCGCGTCGCCAGCGTTCCCTGCGTCACCAGCACCACCGGCCGGCCCAGGCGGCGCGCCGCCTCCACGTCTGCCCACCACGCAGGCCGTCCGGCCGCCTGCGCCGCGTCGCGCGGCCACAGCGGGCCAATGAAATGCACCTGCGGCGGCAGCGCGCGGCGCGGGTATTCGAAGCCCGGCACGGTGGGCTGCAGGTAGAGCTGGGGCGAGGCCACCTCGAAGTACATCTGGCGCCCCACCGGCAGGCCCACCGCCTCGCGGGCGCGGCGCCACGTGGCATTGGTCCCGGCGAACAGCCCGCGCAGCACCAGCGCGTTGAGCAGCCGGTTCAGGTGCCGGCTGGCCGCGCCGCGCGCAGGCGGCAGCGCCGAGCCGAAGGGCGCCGTGTCCTCGCTGGGCAGGCCCAGCGCGCTCATGCCCAAGGTGGCCCAGGGCAGGCCGCGCGTTTCGTGCAGCAGCGCCGCGCCCAAGTGCGCCTGGTCGGCCAGCAGCGCGTCCGGATGGAAGTCGTCGCACGCCGCCTGCAGCGCCCGCCACTGGCGCGGCGCGGGCTCGATGAACAGCGCGTCCAGGTGCGCGCGGATGCGCGCCAGCCCCCGCCGCCCGCGCAGCGCGGGAAAGGCGGCTTCGAGGTCGGCGTCGTCCCAGTCCGTGTCCGCGGCCATGGGCAAGAAGCCGGCGCCGCTGGTGCGCACCAGGCTTTCGAAGTTGCGCCCGGCCTGCCACGCCACCTCGTGCCCCCGCGCGCACAGCGCCTGCACCAGCGCGGCCATTGGGCGCACGTGGCCGGTCATGGGCACGGTGGCGACGAGCAGGCGTAGGCGCGGCATGGCCCGGCAGTCTGCCAGCCGCCGCAGCGCCGCCTTGCCCCTTGGCACGGCTGAGGACCATGCCCTGCGGGACACTCGCGGCTCCAGCCCAAAGGAGACCGCCACCGTGGCGCACGCAAGCGAACTGCAACGGGTTGCGCCCGCACGCCAGCGCCGGGTGGGGCTGGCGCTGGCAGCGGCCGTCATCGCCGCCTGGCTTACGCTGCACGTCTGGGGCGTGTTCTTCCACCGCTGGAGCGCCATCGACGCGCTGCGCGTGCCGCTGCTGGTGGCGCTGCAGAGCTGGCTGTCCACGGGGCTGTTCATCGTGGCGCACGACGCCATCCACGGCTCGCTCGCGCCCCAGCGCCCCAGGGTGAACGCCTGGATCGGCCAGCTCTGCGTGGCGCTGTACGCGGGATTCAACTTCCGCCGCCTGGCGGCCTCGCACCAGCGCCACCACGAGGCCCCCGGCACCGCCGACGACCCCGACTTCCACGCCGCCGCCCCGCGCACTTTCGCGCCCTGGCTCTACGCCTTCTTCACGCGGCATTTCCGCTGGACGGAGTTCGGCATCGTCACCGCGGTGCTGCTGGCCTACATCGCGCTGGGCGCCCAGGCGCTGAACCTCGTCACCTTCTGGGCGCTGCCGGCCCTGGGGTCGGCGCTGCAACTGTTCACGGTGGGCACCTGGCTGCCGCACCGCCATGGCGAGGACGCGTTCGCGGACCACCACCGCGCCCGCTCGCTGCGCTGGCCCTGGCTGGCCTCGCTGCTGGCCTGCTACCACTTCGGCTGGCACCACGAGCACCACCTGCACCCGCACGTGCCGTGGTGGCGGCTGCCGTCGGTGCGGCGGGTTTGAGGCGCAGCCTTAGCTCGATGCCTGGAACAGCCGGACGAGCAGCTCGCGCGCCCAGCGCTGCATGGGCAGGTGCTCGTGCCGCCGGCTCCAGTGCAGCGCGACGGTGAAATCGTCCGTGGGCAGCCGCGCGTCCAGCACCTGGAAGCGATCGGCCGGCTCGAAACCCGAGGCGATCGCCCGCGGCATCAGCACCGCCAGGTCGGTGTCTCTCACGATCGCCGGCAAGGCCAGGAACGTGGACGTCATCAGCCTGATGCGCCGCTCCAGGTTCAGCGAGTGCAGGATGCGCAGCGTCTGGGCATGGGAGCGCACGGCCACCAGGTCGAGCTGCTGAAGCTGCTGCAGGTTCAGGCTCCTGCGCCCAAGCTGGTCCGCAAGCGGGTGGCCTGCCCGCATGAGCAGCACGTAGCGATCGGTCAGCAGATCCGTGCGGGCCGTGTTGCCGATCTCGGGCAGGAAGCCGATGGCGAAATGGATGTCGCCGTTGTCCAGCGCCAGGGCGATCTCGCTTTGCGCCCAGGTCCTGGCCTGTACCTGCATGCCCGGCGCTACACGGCGCATTTCGGCCATGAGCTCCGGCAGAAACCTCGCTTCGCCGATGTCCGTCAGATGCAGCCGCAACTCGGCCGAGGAGGCCAGCGGGTCGAAGGCGTCCTCGTCGGTCAGGCCGGCCTCCAGCAAGGCCAGCCCGGCCTGGACCGATTGGGCCAGCCGCTCGGCACGCTGCGTCGGCCGCACGCCGCCGGGTGTGCGCTCGAAGAGATGGTCGCCTACCGCCAGGCGCAGCCGCGTCAGCGCCTGGCTGGTGGCGGGCTGCGACAGCCCAAGCTGCTCGGCCGCCCGGCTGATGTTGCGCGTCCTGTAGACGGTGTCGAACAGGCGCAGCAGGTTCAGGTCCAGGTCACGCATATTGATTGGGTGGATGACGCTTAGTAGGTTCATTTTATTGGCGGATACCTGCCCGGTGCCCAAACTGTGCCCATCCGACACCAAGGGCACCCCATGCGACCTGAAGACACCCCCCGGCCGGCCCAAGCACGCCGGCCCACCGTGCGCGAGGCCTTCTTGCGCCTGATGCGCGACCTCGGCATCGACACCGTGTTCGGCAATCCCGGCTCGACCGAGCTGGCCATGTTCCGGGACTTCCCCGAAGACTTCCGCTACGTGCTCGGCCTGCAGGAATCGGTGGTGGTGGGCATGGCCGACGGCTACGCCCAGGCCACGCGCAACGCGGCGATGGTGAACCTGCACTCGGCCGCCGGCGTGGGGCACGCCATGGGCAACATCTTCACGGCGTACAAGAACCAGACGCCGCTGATCGTGACCGCGGGCCAGCAGGCGCGCTCCATCCTGCCCTTCGACCCCTTCCTGTCCGCCACCCAGGCCACCGAGCTGCCCCGTCCCTACGTGAAGTGGGCCTGCGAGCCCGCCCGCGCCGAGGACGTGCCGCTGGCGCTGCTGCGCGCCTACCAGATGGCCATGCAGCCGCCTTGCGGCCCGGTCTTCCTGTCCATTCCGGCCGATGACTGGGAGCGGCCGACCGACTGGGTGGCGGTGCGGCACGTGAGCCGCGCCACCGCGCCGGACCCGGCGTCCATCGCCCAGGTCGCGCAGGCGCTGACCCACAGCAGCCGGCCCGCCATCGTCGTCGGCGCCGGCGTGGACCGCGACGCCGCGGTGGAGCGCGTGGTCGAGCTGGCCGAGCGCCACCAGGCCACGGTGTACGCCGCGCCCATGAGCGCGCGCTGCGGCTTCCCCGAGCGGCATGCCCTGTTCCGCGGCTTCCTGCCCGCCATGCGCGAGCGCATCGTGCAAAGCCTTGAGGGCCATGACCTGATCCTGGTGCTGGGCGCACCGGTCTTCATCTACCACGTGGAAGGCGAGGGCCCCCACGTCCCGAATGGGGCCCAGCTCTGGCAGGTCGTGGACGACCCGCAGACCGCCGCCTGGACGCCCGCGGGCAACAGCGTGGTGTCCAGCATCCACCTGGCCGTCGATGCGCTGCTGGCGGGCCCCGGGCCGGCGCAGCCGCGCAGCGCGCCAGCGGCGCGTGCGGCCGTGGCCCCTGCGGAGCCCAGCATGCCCATGTCGGTGGCCTATGCGCTGCAGACGCTGGATGCCGTGCGCCACGCCGACGACGTGGTCGTGGAAGAGGCGCCGGGCTCGCGCGGCGTGATGCAGGCCTGCCTGCCCATGGACGGCGCCGAGACCTTCTACACCATGGCCAGCGGCGGACTGGGCCACGGCATGCCCGCCGCCGTGGGCGTGGCACTCGCCCGCCAGCGCTTGGGACGGCCCGGCCGCGTCATCGGGCTCATCGGCGACGGGTCCAGCCTCTATGCCATCCAGGCGCTCTACAGCGCCGCACAACTGGGCGTGCCCGTCACCTTCGTGATCCTCAACAACCGCCGCTACGCCGCGCTGCAGGACTTCGCGCCGGTGTTCGGCTATGCGCCCGGCGTCAAGCCCGCGGGGACGGATCTGCCCGCCCTGGACTTCGTGGCGTTGGCCAAGGGGCACGGCTTGCCCGGGCACCGCGTCGAGCAGCCGCAGGAACTGGCCGCGGCGCTGGAGCAGGCCCTGCACCACAGCGGCCCCTGCCTGATCGAGCTCGTGGTGGCCTGAACCGGGTGCGTCACTGGACAACCAAACATTTCGGAGACATCGCATGAATGCCATTTCCATGCTCATCGGCGGCGAGCGCGTCGGCGCCACGGGCGGCGCCACCTTCGAGCGCCGCAATCCACTGGACGGCCAGGTCGCCACCCGCGCCCCGGCTGCCACGCCGGCCGACGCCGTGCGTGCGGTCGAGGCCGCGCAGCAGGCCTTCCCGGCCTGGGCCGAGATGGGCCCGGGCGAGCGCCGCGCGCTGCTGCTCAAGGCCGCTGCGGCGCTGGAGGCCAAGGCCGACGCCTTTGCGCAGGCCGTGGCCGCTGAAACCGGCGGCTCGGCCCTGTGGTCCGGCTTCAACGTGCACGTCGCGGCCGGCATGCTGCAGGAGGCCGCCTCGCTGACCACGCAGATCACCGGCGAGATCATCCCGTCCAACGTCCCCGGCAGCCTGGCCATGGCGGTGCGCCAGCCCGCGGGCGTGGTGCTTGGGCTGGCGCCGTGGAACGCGCCGGTGATCCTGGGCGTGCGTGCCGTGGCCACGCCGCTGGCCTGCGGCAACACCGTGGTGCTCAAGGGCTCGGAGCTGTCGCCGGCCACGCACGGCCTGATCATCGAGGCGCTGCAGGAGGCGGGGCTGCCGCCGGGCGTGGTGAACTTCGTCACCAACGCACCGGCCGATGCCGGTGCCGTGGTCGAAGCCATGGTGGCGCACCCGGCCGTGCGGCGTGTCAACTTCACCGGTTCCACGCGCGTGGGCAAGATCATCGCGGCGTTGTGCGCCAAGCATTTGAAGCCCGCGGTGCTGGAGCTTGGCGGCAAGGCACCCTTCCTGGTGCTGGCCGACGCCGACCTGGACGCCGCGGTCAATGGCGCGGCCTTCGGCGCCTTCGCCAACTCGGGCCAGATCTGCATGTCCACCGAGCGCATCATCGTGGACGAATCCATTGCCGATGCCTTCGTCGAAAAGCTCGCGGCCAAGGCCCGCAGCCTGCCGCTGGGCGACCCGCGCCAGGGGCCGGTGGTGCTGGGCTCCGTGGTGGACATGGGCACGGTCCAGCGCTGCAACGCGCTCATCGACGACGCGCTGGCCAAGGGCGCGAAGCTGCTGTGCGGCGGCAAGGCCGACAGCACGCTCATGCCCGCGACGCTGCTGGACCACGTGACGCCCGCGATGGCGATCTACCACGAGGAGAGCTTCGGCCCGGTCAAGGGCATCGTGCGCGTGCGGGGCACCGAGGCGGCCATCGCCTGCGCCAACGACAACCCCTTCGGCCTGTCGGCCGCGGTGTTCAGCCGCGACGTCGCCAACGCCTGGAACGTGGCCAGGCGCATCCAGTCCGGCATCTGCCACATCAACGCGCCCACCGTGCACGACGAGGCGCAGATGCCCTTCGGCGGCGTCAAGGAGTCGGGCTACGGCCACTTCGGTGGTCGCGCCGGCATCGACTCGTTCACGGACCTGCGCTGGATCACGCTGCAGACCACCGACCGCCACTACCCGTTCTGATGTCTGCCGCAAGGAGCGCAACGATGCGAATCACCGTGCTGGGCGCCGGGGCCATGGGCTCGCTGTTTGGCGGCCTGCTGGCCGAGCAGGGCCATGCCGTCGAGCTGCTGGACGTGAACCCGGCGCACATCGAGCAGGTGCAGGCCCGGGGCCTGACCCTGGAGACCGACGGCCGGGGCCGGCGTGCCGTGCGCCTGTCCATCGCCCGGCCGGAAGCGGCCGGCATGAAGGCCGACTGCCTCATCATCTTCACGAAGACGCTGCATACGGCAGACGCCTTGAAGGCGGCCCGCGGCGCCCTGCACGACGACATGCTCGTGCTCACGCTGCAGAACGGCCTGGGCAACGTCGAGAAGGTGGCGGAGCTCGTGCCCTTGTCGCAAATCGCGGTGGGCGTGACCACCGTGCCGGCGGACATGGTGGGCCCCGGGCATGTGCACTCGCATGGCGAGGGCCATGTCCGGATGACGATGGCCAACGGCCAGCACAGCGACAGGCTGGTGTCCCTGGCGCAGGCGCTCACCGGCGCGGGCTTGCCGAGCACCGTCGATCCGTCCGCGCAGGCGGCCGTCTGGCAGAAGGTGGCCTTCAACGCGGCGCTCAACACCGTGTGCGCCGTGGGCGACTGCACCGTGGGCCAGGTGGGCGAGCGCGCCGAAGCCCGCTCGCTGGCCCATCGCATCGCGGCGGAAGTGCTCACGGTCGCCAGGGCCCGCGGCCTGCAGGTCGATGAAGCGGGGCTGCATGCGACGCTGGACCACGCGCTGGACCACCACGTGCACCACAAGCCCTCGATGCTGCAGGACCTGCTGGCCGGGCGGCCCACCGAGATCGACGCGATCAACGGCGCCGTGCTGCGCGCGGCACGCGAGCTGGGCATGCCGGTGCCTTGCACCGAGGCGCTGGATGCCCTGGTGAGGCTGCGGGAGCAGCGCGCCCTGGCCCATTGAATCCATAGCGCCAACCAATGCCGGCCAGGCTGCGTGGCCGGCCTGGCATCCCGTGTGTGAAATGCGCCACCCCTGGCGGTGGCCTCCTGGAAAACCAACTGGAGACAAACGATGAGCTCGACGCTTCTTTCCCGGCGCCTTGCCGCGCAAGTTGTGCTGGCAACCCTTGCCGCCACCCCGCTGCTGGTTGCGGCGCAGGACAAGCCGCTGGAGTGGGTGGTGGGCTATGCGGCGGGCGGCGGCTCCGACGTGGTGGCCCGCACGGTGGCCGAACCGATGGGCAAGGCGCTTGGGCGCACCATCGTCGTCAACAACAAGCCGGGCGCCGCCACCAACATCGCCGCCGACTACGCCGCCAAGTCCAAGGACTACGGCAACCTCATGTTCACGGCCGACTTCGCCACGCTGGCGGCCAATCCGGCGCTCTTCGCCAAGCTGCCCTACGACGCCGAAAAAGACTTCAAGCCCGTGGGCATGCTGGCCCGGTTCCCGTTGCTGGTGGTGGTGGCGCCCAACGTGCCGGTGAAGAACTGGAAGGAGTTCGTGGCCTGGGCCAAGGCGCAGCCGCAGGGCGTGAACTATGCCTCCGCCGGCGCCGGCAGCCCGCATCACCTGGCCGGCGAGCTGCTGCGCGAGCAAAGCGGCCTGAACCTCACGCACGTGCCTTACCGTGGCGCCGCACCAGCGGTGCAGGATCTCATGGGCGGACAGATCCCCGTGGGCATGATCGACACCGCGGCGGCACAACAGTACGTTGCCGGCGGCAAGCTGCGCGCTATCGGCGTGGCCAGCCCGGCGCGCATCAAGTCGTTGCCGGACGTGCCGACGCTGGCCGAGCAAGGCCTCAAGGATTTCGAAGCGTATGCGTGGCAGGGCGTGGTCGTGCCTTCAGGCACCCCGGCGGAGGCGGCCGCCAGGCTGGGCCAGGCGCTGCAGGCCGCCTTGGCTTCCGGCACGGTGAAGGCGCGTTTCGAGGCCCTCGGCCTGGAACCCATGCCGGGCACGGCCGAGCAGATGTCCAGCTTCGTGCGCAGCGAGCGCGAGCGCTGGGGCAAGTTGATCCGGGCCAACAACATCCGGCTCGACTGAAGCGCGGGGCCCCGCGGGCCAGGCAAGGCCCGCTGGCCAGCGGCACTTGCGCGCCCAGCGGCAGGCAGGCGCAGCCCTCCAGCGCCGGCAGCACCTGCGCCATCCCCGCTCAGCCGGGCGCGGGACTATGCGCTCGCACCAAGGCGTCCAGAAATGCCTGCGCCAGGCGCGAGGGCGCATCGCCCCGGCGCGTCAGTGCCACGAAGCGGACCTCGTAGCGGCACCCCGGCGCGATGTGCCGCATCTGCCCCGCCATCTCGAAGCCCGCGGCGTAGTGCGCAGGCAGGAAGCCTATGAAGCGGCCGCTGAGGATGAGCGTGGCCACGGCCTCCTGGTCGTTGACCGTGGCCGTGCGCCGCAGGCCGAAGCGGTGGGTGGCCTCCATGTTGGGCGAGTGGAAGCCAAAGCCCGCGTAGTCGAAGGCGCGCAGCCGCTGCGCCGAGACCTCGCCGGCGCCAAACAGCGCGTGCTCGCGCCCGCAATACAGCAGCATGGTTTCGCCGAAGAGGTCCGCGTAGTCCAGGCTGTCGGAGCGCCGATGGTCCGGCAGCACGCCCACGTGCAGGCGGCCGTCCAGCACGCGCGACTCGATCTCCGTGAGCCCGCCCACCAGCACGTCCAGCCCAACCTGCGGCGCCGCCGCGCGGAACTCGCCCAGCGCCTGCGGAATGCGGCAGGCCGGGTTGGTGGCCGTCTTGTCGAACAGTCCAAGCTCCAGCGTGCCGTGCAGGTCGGTGTGCATGTCGCGCACCTCGCCGCGAAAGGCGTCCAGCGCGTCCAGCAGCGCCAGCGCGCGCTCGTGCACCCGCTGCCCGTCGGCCGTGAGGGCGAAGCCCGCGCGCCCGCGCCGGCACAGCACCAGCCCAAGCCGCTCCTCCAGGTCCCGCAGGTGGCGGCTGATGGTGGAGCGGCCGATGTTGAGGTCCAGCTCCGCCGCCGCCAGCCCGCCGCAGGCCACCACCGCGCGGAACACGCGCAGCAACCGAATCTCGGCATCGCTCACCTGCCCAAGCAGCGCCTTCTTCACCATGAAAGTTTCAATCCTTGTCGCGTGAGCTTGCAAAGATCGGACTCTATTCAAACCATGCGCGCGGGCACGATGCAGACCTCACGCTTTTTGATGGCCCGCCGCTTCTCCATGCACAACGACCTCGCCCCCGACCTGGCCGCCGCCGCGGATGCACTGCCCACCCCGGCGCAGTTGCGCGCCCACTGGATGCCCTTCACCGGCAACCGCCAGTTCAAGGCCGACCCGCGGCTGCTCGTGGAGGCGCAAGGCCACTACTACCGCGACGCGCAGGGGCGGCAAGTGTTCGACGGCCTCTCCGGCCTCTGGACCTGCGGCCTGGGCCACGGCCGGCGCGAGATCAGCGAGGCCGTCGCCCGCCAGGTCGCCAGGCTGGACTACGTGCCCGCCTTCCAGTTCGGCCACCCGCTGTCCTTCCAGTTGGCCGAGCGCATCGTCTCGCACATGCCCGCGGGGCTGGACCACGTGTTCTTCGTGGGCTCCGGCTCCGAGGCGGCGGACACGTCGCTGAAGATGGCGCGCGCCTACTGGCGCATGCGTGGCCAGCCGAGCAAGACGCGGCTCATAGGCCGCATGAAGGGCTACCACGGCGTGAACTTCGGCGGCATCAGCGTCGGCGGCCTGGTGGGCAACCGCAAGCTGTACGGCGAGGGCCTCAACGCCGACCACCTGCCGCACACGCTGCTGCCGGGCAACGAGTTCAGCCGCGGCCAGCCCGCCACGGGACGCGAGCGCGCCGACGAGCTGCTGGAGCTCATCAACCTGCACGACGCCTCCAACATCGCCGCCGTCATCGTCGAGCCGTTCTCCGGCTCGGCCGGTGTGGTCGTCCCGCCCGTGGGCTACCTGCAGCGGCTGCGCGAGATCTGCACGCAGCACAACATCCTGCTGATCTTCGACGAGGTCATCACCGGCTTCGGCCGCGCCGGCGCGTGGACGGGCGCCGAGGCCTTCGGCGTGACGCCGGACATCCTCAACTTCGCCAAGCAGGTCACCAACGGCGCGATTCCCATGGGCGGCGTGGTGGCCAGCGCCGAGATCCACGACGCCTTCATGGCCGCCGGGGGCGCCGACTACAACGTCGAGTTCCCGCACGGCTACACCTACTCGGCCCACCCCGTGGCGTGCGCCGCGGCGCTGGCTTCGCTGGAGCTGCTGGAGCGCGAGGACGCGCCGGCCACGGTGCGCGCCATCGCCCCGTACTTCGAGAGCGCGGTGCACGGCCTCAAGGGCAGCCCGCACGTGCTGGACATACGCAACTACGGCCTGGCCGCGGGGCTGACCATTGCCGCGCTGCCGGGCGAGCCGGCGCGCCGCCCGTTCGAGATCGCCATGCGCTGCTGGCAAAAGGGGTTTTATGTGCGCTTCGGCGGCGACACCCTCCAGCTCGCGCCGCCTTTCCACGTCACGCGGGAAGAGATAGACCGGCTGGTGGCCGCGCTGGCCGAGGCCCTGGCCGAGCAGCCCTGATCCTTGCCGCCCTGTGCCACGGCGGCCGCGGGCGCGCGCGTTGCTCCACGCAGGGCAGGGCAGCGGTGCCGCCTGCACGGGTGCGCAGGCGGCACCGCTGCGTTTGTGTTGGCTCATGGCGGAGGCGCGATTTGCATTCAGTGCGCATTGGCACCTGGAACCTTGGGCGCTCCGGCGCTTTTCACCGCACCCGCATCCCGCGGCAGATTCATGCGCTGCAGCAGCGCAATGCGGACCTGTGGGTGCTCACCGAGGCGCACGACGCCAACATCCCCCCTGGCGGCCACGTCAGCAGCTCGGCGCCGCATGGCGATTTCCATCAGAAGGGCGAGCACCGCGTCGTCCTGTGGTCCAGGTTCGCGCTGCGGCCGGTGGCCACGGAGGACGCCTTGTCCACCGTCGCGGCGCGGCTGGAGGTGCCCTGGCTGGACCGCCCGCTGCTGGTCTACGGCACCGTGATCTCGCCCGCGCAGGGCGGCGTGGTGCAGCGCCCGGCCTTGTCCTGGCAGCGCCACCTGGACATGGTGCAGCGCCAGCGCGCCGAGTGGCTGCGGCTGCGCCAGGAGTTTCCGGACCACGCGCTGTGCGTGGCCGGCGACTTCAATGCCAACCTGGACGCCACCGCCTCCTACGGCAGCGTGGACCCGCGCCACAGCCTGCTGCAGGGCCTGGCCGACGCCGGGCTGCAGTGCCTGACCACCGACGACAAGCGCGACCCGCTGGAGCAGGGCGTGGGCCGCGCCGGCGTGGCGCACGTGTGCTTCTCGGCGCTGGAGGGCCTGGAGAGCCGCCTAGAAGCCTGGCCGGCCAGCGCCGAAGGCTACCGGCTCAGCGACCAGAGCGGCATCCTGGTCGAGCTGTCCTGGCCGCAGCCGCAGGTGCAGAGCTGGCTGGACTCCACGGGCAGCTCCTGAGCGGGGAGCCGCGCCGCCGCGCGCCGGGATGGCGCGCCAGCTCAGAAGTGGCGGTTGTGGTTGCTGGAGTGGCTGCTGTTGAACAGGCCCAGGCGCTGCGCCTCCAGCGCGGCTTCGGCGCGCGAGCTCACGTTGAGCTTGCGGTAGATCTGCTTGACATAGTCGGCAATCGTGTGGCGCGAAAGGTTGAGCTGCACACCGATCTCCGGCAGCGTGAAACCCTTGGCCACGCGCAGCAGCACGTCGCTTTCGCGCTCGGTGAGCTTCACGTGCGGCATGAGCGAGGCTTGCGGCTTGGGCAGCGCGGCGAAGTAGGCCATGACGCGCCGGGCGATGGAAGGCGACAGCGGCGGCTCGCCCTGGCTGATGCGCTGCAGTTGCTCCATCACCATCTCACGCGGCTGTTCCTTCAGGATGTAGCCGTAGGCGCCGGCCTGCAGCGCGGGGAAGAGGTGGCCGTCGTCGTCGTGTATGGACACCACCACCGGCTGCGCCGCCGGCTGCTTTTCCCGCAGCGTGGCCACCACGTCCACGCCCGACCCGTCAGGCAAGCCCAAGTCGATCAGCGCGAGGTCGAAGTTGAGAACGGAAACCAGGCCTATCGCGTCATGCACACGTGCGCTCTCGGAAATACTGGCTTGAGGAAACAATTCGTTGACCAGGCATTTCAGCCAGGTCCGAACTTGCGGCAAATCCTCCAGGATCAGAATATTTTGCATGTGACCTCCTTGCATATTCAAAAACGCACCCCATGCTAGCAGCGCACATTTGCTGACATATTCAATTCCATCCTTTGCCGGGTTTGTGCCATCCCAATATGTGGCGCGGCTGCCGTACGAAACCCGGTATGTCGAGGCGGCAATGTTCGTGACCGTGTCTTCAGGCGCGCAGTGCGCGCTGCCTGAACCACCGCTGCAGCCGATGACGCGGGCAACTTCCGTGCAGCCGAACGATTACTTCGCAACGGCCTGCTGGATGCGGCCATCGCCGCCTTGGAAACTGGCTGCCTCGCAACAAGGAGGCTTGCCATGGATGCCGTGGAAATCTTTGCCGTCGTGTTCCTGAGCTCGCTGGCGCTGCTGGTGCTGGGGTTGGCCGTGCATGCCCGGCGCAAGCGCTGGGGTGCGGAGCCGGTGCGCTTGCTGGCCACCTTGGGCGGCATCACGGGGCTGGGCGCCGCGGGCGTGGCCTGGCTGGGCTGAATTAATACGGCGGGCCAACCCGCCGGTCCTGTGCGAATTGGTGGTGGGGAATGTCCGCCGGGGTATTGGGGCTGGGCCCGGCCTGGCGACCCTCCTATCTCCCGCCGCGCCGCGCCGCGGCGGTGGCGGTGCTGGGCGGCCCGCGCCAAATCATCGCCGTGGCCGCATGACATTTTGCAAACATTGCACGATTGCTTGATCTGTGTTTGCTTCAATGCATAGGCCGGTTGCCAAGCCTCGACAGCATGGTTCCGGCGCAGATTCTTGGCCAGGAGGCCGGCTCAAACGGGGCATCCATCGCCGCGTCCAAGGGCGCTAGCGCTGCACCGGATGCGGCGTCGCCTGACGCAGCCGCTGCCCAAATGGCCCGGCCCACAGCCACCGTGGTGCGGTTGGCCCGGCCCTGTAAACACTTGAATTCCACGGTTGACTGGAGACCACATGTCCGCTGCCGCAGCCCTTGCCGTTGACACACCCAAGAAGGGGCACAAGAAGCTCATCATCATTGTGCTGGCCGTGGTGGTGCTGCTGGCGGCCGCTGCTGGGGGCTTCATGGTGTTCAAGGCGCGTACGGCGCACGCGGAGGAGGACGAAGTCGAAGTCGACGCCGCGCCGGCCAAGAACAAGCAGCCCGAGGCTTTCGACCCCAAGCACGCTCCGCTGTTCGTGAACCTGGAGCCCATCACCATCAATCTGGCCGACCGGGACGTCGACCGCTACGCGCAGATCGTCATCGCACTGGAAGTGGAGGACGACAAGTCCTCCGATCACGTCAAGGCCTTCATGCCCGTGATCCGCAACAATCTTCTGATGGCCGTGGCCAACAAGACCTCGGAGGACGTGCGCACTGACGGAGGCCGCCGCCTGCTGGCCGCCGAGATGCAGGCACAGGCGCTGCGCCCGCTGGGCTACGACCTCAACGCCGAGGACTTCATGGAGAGTGACGCCTCCGCCCACGCCGGCGCGGGCAAGCGCAAGAAGTCGCACAAGCCGGCCAAGCTGCCCATCAAGGCCGTGAACTTCGTCAACTTCATCGTTCAATAACAGACACTGCCGCGCGCCGCCGGCGCGCATTTCTTATTGACCCACTCCGGGCCGCCTTGCGGTCGCACCATGCGTGCGGCTGCAAGGCGGCCTTCGTCATGGGCGGGTGCCAATTCCCCACGACATGCCCCACGCAGCCCGTGCGATGTGCGTGCCATTCATCACGCGGTCCCTTGGACAACGCCGGGAGGTTGTGGTGCATCAGCACATGCAGCCAGAAAAGTTTCCAAACATTGCGAACACTTTGCAAACTATCAAACAGACACACTAGAATCAAACCAGTTTCGCAATCCCCTGCTCGGGCTGTGCAAGACCCTGACTGACTCCAAGAACCCCTGCGGTGCTGGATGTGGCCGGGGCTTGTGGGCCCCAGGACGCTGACACGAGGTTCAGCGCCGGTGCGCGCGAGGTAATGCGGTTGTTCGGCATGCCGGTGCGGTCCTTGCGCGCATTCAGGTCTACCCACAGGAGCCCCCGCAGCAGCCAACTTCTCTTTCCTAGGCAGTTTGCGCATGCATTGGTGTCCAGCCCTTGCGCCTGTGCTCGCGATACCGTGAGTGGAAAAATTTTATGAGTGAGCTGTATGGGTCTGCCGGGGTCGGACGAAATTGAGCCTGATTTCGGCGGCCGAGAGCCGCATTCATGAAATAAATTTTGCCCGAGCAGTTGCTCCCGGTGGTTTTCGGTGCCTCAAGAAATCGTTTGCTGCATGAGAGGCGTGCGTTCTCTTGGTATTTGATGATGGTTCCTGCTTCGGGTGGTTCGTCGCGTTGTCCCCCGTCCCTACTCGTCAGTCGCATGGAGCGTTTGGCGCCATCCGCCCCTTGGCGCAGCCCGTACGCTGGGGTGCGGCAGGCCGCTGTTTCAGCCCGGCGGCGGAGGATTTCGGGGGCTGCGGGAAACGGCCCCGTTCGCCATTTGCCTTTCGGGTATTTATTGTTTTGCTCGTGCCTCGTGAGCCACGTTTCGCGGCTTTGTAAGGTCCATGCAATTCCGTGGCGTAGGCTAGTTTTGTTGGGAAACAGAACTGGTCTGAAAGTGCTTCGCAGAGGTCCGGGTGCCTTTGCGGTCCGTTTTCAAAGCTGATTTAAAGAAATAAAGAGGGAGTTGAAATGAATCTAAAGCGAAATTCATCTCTAGCTTTTGCCGCATTGATGACCGTCTGTGCCACGGCGTCGCAAGCTGCTGACCAGGGATTTGCCTTCAGCGGGTACGGCACGGTGGGCGGCGTGAAGACCAACACCGACGAGGCGCAGTTCCGCTCCGGCCCCCGCCAGGACCGTGGCGCCACGCGCTCGGTGGACTTCGGCGTGGACACCCGGCTGGGCCTGCAGGGCACCTACACGCACAACGACACCTTTTCCGCCGTCGGCCAGGTGCTGACCAGCCGCCGCGACGGCCAGCAGGGTCCGCAAGTCGAATGGCTGTATGCGCAAGCCAAGCCCACGCAGGCCCTGGACCTGCGCGTGGGCCGCATGGTGCTGCCCATCTTCATGGTGTCGGACAACCGCAACGTCGGTTACGCCCACTACTGGCTGCGAGCGCCGGTGGAGGTGTACGGCGCCTACTCGCTGACCTCGTTCGACGGCGTGCAGGCCCGCTGGGCCAGCGCCGTGGATGACGTCAACGTGACGGTGCGCGGCTCGGCCGGTAAGAGCAAGGGCGACATCTACCTGCTGGACAAGCCCAAGGCGGAGCTCAAGTACCCGCGCCTGTACTCGCTGGCCCTGTCCCTGGAAAAGGGCTTCTGGACCCTGTCGGCCAGCCGCACGGTGGGCAAGGACGTCGAGCTCAAGGGCGACTACCTCAACCTGGATCCCGACGGCAAGGACACCTTCACCAACCTGGGCCTGCAGTACGACGACGGCCAGGCCGTGGCCATGGCCGAATACGTCACCCGGCGCTTCAAGAATCCGGGCCACCCGGGCCCCGCGGGCGACGGCTCGGTCAACTCCGACAGCTACTACATCAGCGGCGGCTACCGCTTGGGCGCGTGGACGCCCTACGTGACTTTCAGCCACTTCAAGCCCAAGGGCGAAGGCTATCGCGGCTACAACCCCAACCTGCTCGCATCCGCCCCGGGCGACATCCCCAAGGGCATCACGCGCGCCGTCGGCGTGCGCTGGGACGCCTACCGCAACGTGGCGGTGAAAGCGCAGTTCGAGCGCGTGACGCACACCGACTACGCCTTCATGGACCCCTCCTGGCCGTTCCAACTGACGCCGCCCAGCGTGCGCGTCTGGAGCATCGCGGTTGATTTCGTGTTCTGACCGGGAGTGGGTATGCGCAACATTCGCCTCATCGCTGCGGCCGTGGCGTTGTCGGCAGCCGCCGGCGTCCGGGCCGAGATCGTCGTGATCGGCAACCAGTCCGCGGCGGCCCTGACCAAGGAGCAGGCCGCTGACGTGTTCCTGGGCAAGAACACCGCGCGCACGCCGGTGGACCAGCCCGAATCCGCTGCCATCCGTGCCGATTTCTACACCAAGCTCACCGGCCGCACGCTGGCCCAGGTGCGCTCGACGTGGTCGCGACTGGTGTTCTCGGGCAACGGCCAGTTGCCCAAGGAACTGCCTGACGCCGCTGCCGTGAAGAAGGCCGTGGCGGCCGATCCCAAGACGGTGGGCTACATCGACAAGTCGGCCGTGGACGGCAGCGTCAAGGTGCTGTTGAACGTCGACTGACCCGCGTCCAGCCTCGCCGTGGGGCTGGGTCAAGGAGCACTTCACATGAACTTCCGCACCAAGATCTGGATGCTGCCTTTGTGCGCAACGGTCGTCTTCGGCGTCGGCCTTGGCGCAAGCTTCCTGCTGGGCATGCGCACCACCGAGCGCATCGAGCAGCTGCGCGCGGTGGATTACCCCTACCTGGCCAGGATGGGGCGCATCTCGCAGAGCGCCGAGCAGTTCCGCCTGACACTGCAGTCCGCAGCCGCTGAAGGCGACGAGGAAAAGATCAAGGACGTCGAACCCGCGATCGCCGCGGTGCGTGAAGCGGTGACGGAGGCGGCGGCGCTGCAGGGCAAGGCCGGCGCGTCCAAGGCGCTGGGCGACGCCTTCGATGCCTACCAGCAGGCCGCCATCGCCGTCACCCGTGCCATGCTCACCGGCGGGCCCGCGGCCGAACTGGTGCCGCGCATGCAATCCGCCCAAGCGGACTTCAACAAGCGGCTCTCCGAGCAGCAAAGCACGGCCGAGGCGGCCGTGGACAGCGCGCAGTCCGAAGCCGTCTCCGACGTGCAGACCAACACGCTGCTCAACCTGGGCACGGGCACGCTGGTGCTGCTGGTGCTGGGCGTGGCCTCGCGGCTCATCGTCACTTCGGTGTGGCGTGAGCTGGGCGACGAGCCCTCGCGGCTGCAGCGCTTCGTGCAGCGCGTGGCCAGCGGCGACCTGCGCGCCGACATGGCGCGCGGCCCGGCGGTGCCGGGCTCGCTGCAGGATGCCGTCTCCATCATGACCGCGCGGCTGCGCGAGACCGTGGGCACCATACGGCACGCCGCCAACGCCATCGCCTCCGCCTCCAACGAGATCGCCGCGGGCAGCCAGGACTTGAGCTCGCGCACTGAGAAGACGTCGGCCGACCTGCAGCACACGGCCTCCTCCATGTCCACGCTCACCGGCTCGGTGTCGCACACGGCCCAGGCCGCGCGCACGGCCGACGGCCTGGCCAGCGCCGCCACCGTGTCGGCCCAGCGCGGCGGCGAGATCGTCGAGCAGGTCATGAACAGCATGGGCGGCATCAACGACGCCTCGCAGCGCATCGGCGAAATCATCGCCGTGATCGACGGCATTGCCTTCCAGACCAACATCCTGGCCCTGAACGCCGCGGTGGAAGCGGCGCGCGCCGGCGAGCAGGGCCGCGGCTTCGCCGTCGTGGCCGGCGAGGTGCGCGCCCTGGCGCAGCGCTCCGCCGAAGCGGCCAAGGAGATCAAGGACCTGATCAGCGCCTCGACCGAGAGGGTCGAGGGCGGCACCAGGCTGGTCAAGGAAGCCGGCAACGCGATGGAGGAGATCGTGGCGGGCGTGCAGCGCGTCACCGCCGTCATCGCCGAGATCAGCGCCGCCACGCACAGCCAGTCCTGCGGCATCGCGCAGGTGGACCAGTCGGTGCAAAGCCTGGACCGCATGACACAGCAGAACGCTGCCATGGTGGAAGAGTCCGCCGCCGCCGCCGAGAGCCTGCGCGAACAGTCGCAGCGCCTGGCACTGGCGGTGAGCGCCTTCCGCCTGGACGGCAGCGACGATGGCCAAGGCTTCAGCAACCAGGGTTCCGCCCCCGTGGGCCGCGCCACGATGCTGCAACGCACCGTCGCGCCTGCCCTGGGCTACGACAAGGAAAGCGCCGCGCCCAGCCTGGGCTGAAGCCGGCCGCAAGCCGCCGCGATGCTGCGGCCGGCTCGCCCGCACCGCCGGTGCGGCATGCCTGGAACGGTGCTTGCCCCAGCTTGGCGGTGAAGCACCTTCTTCCTTCTGCGGTTCGTTCTTCGGCCCTGCGCCTTGCCCTGGCGGTGGCCGGCTTGTCCGGCGGCCTGGCTTGCATCGCCCCGAACACCGCCGCGGCGCAGGGCGGCGAGGGCGACGCGCAGGCGCTGCGGGCACGGTTGTCCGAGCTGGAGCCTCGGCTCGCTTCCAGCCCCTTCGGCCGGCCGCTGCTGCTGCAGTCCAACGACTCCACCAGCGCGCCGCTGGGCGAGGTGTGGGCCGTGCTCGACCAGCCCTTCGACGCCGTGGCCGGCGCGCTGCGCCAGCCGCGCCACTGGTGCGACATCCTGCTGCTGCAAACCAACGTCAAGCGCTGTGCGCCTTCCGCCGGCGAGGGTGCGGCGCAGCAACTGGAAGTGGGCGTGGCGCGCCGCTACACCGACCCGGTGGACGAGGCGCAAAGCCTGGCCTTCCGCTTCGCCGTGCCGGCGCGGCAGGACGACTTCTTTGCCGTGGCGCTGTCGGCCGACCAGGGCCCCCTGGGCACGCAGAACTACAGGCTGCGCCTGCAGGCCGTGCCCGCGCCGGGCGGGCGCACCTTCATGCACATGTCCTACGCCTACGAGATGGGCTTGGCCGCGCGGCTGGCCACCAGCGCCTATCTCGCCAGCGCGGGGCGCGACAAGGTGGGCTTCAGCATCGTGGACCGCGACGAGCAGGGCCACGCGCAGTTCGTGCGCGGCATGCAGGGCGTGGCCGAGCGCAACACCATGCGCTACTTCCTGGCCATCGATTCCTTTGTGGCCACCGCGTCCGCCCCGGTGCAGGAGCGGCTGCGCCGCTTCCACGCCGCGCTGGAGCGCTACCCGGCGCAACTGCACGAGACCACGCAGGCCGAGTACCTCGCCATGAAGCAGCGCGAGGTGCTCGCGCGCTGAGGTGCCGCTCCGCCAGGCCACGCCGGCCGCGGCCGACAATCGCGCCATGGCACAAGCGCAACTGCAGCAACTGGTGGACACCGTCATGCCCTACGGCAAGTACAAGGGCAGGGCGATTGCCGACCTGCCCGGCCCCTACCTGCAATGGTTCGCCCGCACGGGCTTTCCCAAGGGACAGCTCGGCAGCCTGCTGGCCCTCATGCACGAGGTGGACCACAACGGCCTGCGCCACCTGCTTTCGCCGCTGCGCCGTGGGGACGGCGAAGCTGGCTCAAAGCCGGGTGACGCGGGCACCGGCGTCTAAGACTGGCCTAACTTTTCCCCTGCAACATGCCTTTCATGGGCAGCGCCAAACACAAGGCGCTGTCCGCCGAACACTGATCCCTTTCCAGGGCGAATCGCGGGCCGGGTTGACTACTCCTCCCTTCTCCCCTTGCCGCTTTTCCCGATCCGCGCAGCTCCGGCTGCCGCCCTCCTTCCTTCCCTGCCACGGCCATGACGCCGGTGGCGGCCCCCGCGGGCCGCCACCGGCGCTGGCGTTTCGCGCTGACGCTGCCCCTCAGGCTGGCGCCGCCTGCTTCAGCGGCAGCCGCAGCGTGAAACAGACGTCGTTGCCGCGGGCCTCGTAGCGCAACTGTCCGCCGTGGCCGCGGGCCACCTGGTTGGCGATGTACAGGCCCAGCCCCATGCCGCTGGGGTTGCGCGCATTGCGCAGCGACTCGCGCTTGAAGGGGTCGAACAAGCTGGCGGCGATGTCCGAAGGGATGGGCTTGCTGGGGTTGCACACCACGATCACGGCCTCGCCCGCTTCCTGCCGGGCCTCGATCACGATGCCGCCGCTGCCGTGCTGGCGCGCGTTGCTCAGCAGGTTGGCGATGACTTGGGCGAAGCGGCCCGCGTCCACGTCTGCCCGCAGTTGCGCGGGCAACTTGCGCGCTATCACCGTTTCCGGGTACGCCACCAGCACCTCTTCCACCAGTTGCTCCAGCAGCGGGACAAGGTCGGTGCACTGGAAGCTCATGCCCAGGCCCAAGCCGCTTTGCAGCCGCGAGATGTCCAGCACGTCGGCGATGAGCCGCTCCATGCGGTGAGCCGAGTTGCGCAGCACCGAGTTCATGCGCTCGCTGCTGCCGGCGCGGCCTATGACCTGCGCGGCCATGCTGATGGACTGCAGCGGGTTGCGCAGGTCGTGGCCCAGCACGGCCCAAAGCTGGGTGCGGGCCCGGTCCAGCGTCATGACGCGGTCGGCGTGCGCCCGGCTGAGCGCGTCCAGCAACTGGCGGGCGATTTCGAGCTGCGTCTCGTCCCAGGGCACGGCCGTGCCGTGCACCGTTTCGCGCCATTCGGCAAACGACCCCCTTGGCGTCAGCCTCGGTCCAAGCGGCCCGTGCGCGATCGCCTTATCGGGCTTGCCGCCCCAGCGTATGGTCTGCACCTGCTCGCGCCGCAGCCCAATGAGCCAGCCGCCGCCGGCGCGGTCGTAGCCCAGGGCCAGCACGCCGCAATAGCGCGAAGTGGCGGGCGGCGCGGCGCCGTCCGGCGAGGAGGGCAGCTCCTCGGCGCGGGTGATGTGAACGAGCGTGCCCTCGCGTCGCGCCAGCGCGCCCAACAGCGCCTGAGCCCAGGCCGCGTCCACCAGCCCGTGCACGTGCAGCCGCTCGCCGCCGGCCACCACCAGCGCGTCGCAGCCCAGGTTGTCGGCGATCAGCGGCGCCTCGGCCACCAGCACGTCCTCCACCGTCTCGCCCGTGGCCACGCGGCCTATGAGCTCGGTGCGCAGCCAGGCCGCGCGCGCCACCGAGGCCTCGCGCGCCTTGGCGTCCAGCGACTGCACGGTGGAGGCCAGCAGTTGCGCGAGCACGTCACAGGCCAGCCGCACCGCGAAGGGCACCTGCAGCGGTGCCATGTGATGGCAGGCGATCATTCCCCACAGCCGCGCGCCCACCACGATGGACACGCTCATCGACGCCGCCACGCCCAAGTTGCGCAGGTACTCCACGTGTATGGGCGAAACGCTGCGCAGCACGCTGTGGCTCAGGTCCAGCGGGGGCGAGGCGGCGTCGCCGGCCAGCAGCGGCACGGGCTCGTAGGTGACGTCGGCAATCAGCCGCAGCGTGTTGAGCACGTACAGCCGCCGCGCCTGCGCGGGGATGTCGCTGGCCGGGTAGCGGCGGCCCAGGTAGGGCTCCAGATCGTCGCGCCGCGCCTCGGCCACCACGTCGCCGCTGTCGTCGTGGCGAAAGCGGTAGCCCATGACGCGATCGAAGCCGGTCATGTCGCGAATCTGCGCCACCGCCTCCTCCATGAGGCGCTCGATGCTGGGCTGGCGCTTGAGGCTGCCCATGGAGCGGTAGGCCTTTTGCGCGAAGGCGGCGCGCTCCTCGGCGCTTTGCTCGCGGCGCTCGAACTCGCAGATCACGTGCTGGTTGTGGGCGTGCACCACGGCGTCGAAGCAGTGCCCGTCCAGCTCCATAGGCGCGGAGCGCAGGCCCAGCTCGCCGTCCACCGCGTTGGTCCGCAGCGCCTCGCGTATAAGCTCGTGCGCGGCCGCCTGGCTGCCCAAGTCGCTGGCGCGCAGCGGCTGGCCGAAGGCGGGCAGCGGTCCCAGCAGGGCGCGCGCGTTGGCGCTGGCGTGGCTCAGGCGCCCCAAGCGGTCCAGCGCCAGCAGCGCACCGTGGGGCTGTATGGCGCCGGGCACGTGTATGGGCTCGCGGTCGCAGTTGTCCAGCGAGATGACGGTGCCCGGCGGCAGCACTTGGGCTGCGGCGGGAAGGCGGCTGGGGGGTGGCATGCGCAGCGGCAGGTGGTGGTGGCGGGAGTATCAGGCCGCGTGCCCGGCCGCGGGGCGCGCCAGCGCCAGCCGCACCTTGGCCTCCAGCTCCTCGGCTGAGAAGGGTTTGAAGACGATGTCGTAATGGCCGCCGCCGTGGCGTGCGGGCGTGCCGTCGGCAAAGCCCGTCATGAGCAGCACCTGCAGCGCCGGCTGGCGCTGCTGGGCCTGGCGGGCCAGCATCACGCCGTTCATGCCGCCGGGCATGATCAGGTCCGTGAGCAGCAACTGAAACGGCGGCCCCGCCTCCAGCAGCTCCAGCGCGCGCTGCGCGCCGTGGCACCGCACCGTCTCGTAGCCCGCGTGCTCCAGCAGCAGCGCGGCCATCTCGGCCACCTCGGGGCGGTCGTCCACCACCAGGATGCGCCCGCTGCCGCCCGCGCGCAGCGGCGCGGGCGCGGGGCGCGTGGCCTGGTCGTCCGGCGTGGCCGGGAAGTACAGCCGCACGGTGGTGCCCTGGCCGGGCGTGGATTCGATGGTGGCCGTGCCGCCGCTCTGGCGCGCGAAGCCATAGACCATGGACAAACCCAGACCCGTTCCCTGGCCGGGCGGCTTGGTGGTGAAGAAGGGCTCCATGACGCGCGGCAGCACGTCGGCCGCGATGCCTTCGCCCGTGTCCGACACGCTCAGCATCACATAGGGGCCGGGCATGGGCAGCGCGTGGGCGTCGGCTTCGGCCTCATCGGTCCGCAGGTTGGCGGTGCGCAGCACCACCTGGCCGTCGCCGGACATGGCGTCGCGCGCGTTGATGAGCAGGTTCAGCAGCGCCACCTCGGCCTGCGTGGGGTCTATGCGCGTGTTCCACAGCCCCGGCTCCAGCGCCAGCCGCAGCTCGACGTGGCCGCCCAAGCTGCGGTCGGCCATGTCCGACAGCCGCTGCGCCAGCTCGTTGAGATTGATCACGCGCCCCTGCAACTGCTGCTTGCGCGCGAAGGCCAGGAGCTGCTGCGTGAGCGTGCCGGACTTGCGCGCGGCCTCGCGCACGTTGGACAGGGCGCGGGCGATGAGCGCGTCGTCCAGCCCAAGCAGCCGTGCCTTGGTGCTGGCCACCTCCACGTTGCTGACGATGACCTGCAGCAGGTTGTTGAAGTCGTGGGCGATGCCGCCGGTGAGCTGGCCCAGCGCCTCCATCTTCTGCGAGTGGTGCAGCGCGCCTTCGGCGTCGCGTCGCCGGCTCACGTCCAATTGCGAGGAGAAGAAATAGATCAGCTCGCCCTCCGGATTGCGCACCGGCGTGAGGAACAGCGCGTTCCAGAAGCTGCTGCCGTCCTTGCGGTAGTTGATCAGCTCCACGGCGATCTCCTGCTGGCGCGCCACGGCTTGCCGTATCTGGTCCACCACGGCGCGGTCGGTGTCCGGCCCCTGCAGGAAGCGGCAGTTGCGCCCAAGCACCTCCTCCTGGGCGTAGCCGGTCATGTCCAGGAAGGCGTTGTTGGCGAAGACGATGGGCGTGTCCGGCAGCCGCGGATCGGCCACCACCATGGGCATGCGCGTGGCCTCGACGGCGGCAAAGAAGATGTCGCGCCCGTCGCCGCGCGATGCGAAGCCCTCGGATTCGACCGGGGTGGCCGGGTGAGCAGGGTGCGGCTTGCCGCCGTCGGGACTGAAGTCGTGCATGGACGGGCGCCAGTGGCCGGGTGCCTGCTTTTGGCCGTCACCCCTGAACCGGCTGGAACTGCGAAAACTGCGTTGAGCCCCTAGAGCAGCTTTGATGCCCAGGCATTGCCTGGGCCGCTCTTGGGGCAAAACCGGTCCGCCCACCGTAGGGCCGCCCAAGGATGGAAGACGCCTGTAAGCGCAGTGTGAAAGATTTCCGCCTAGCGGCAGCCTGACAAGGAAGCCGTGTAACAGCCCGTGGCAAGCGTGCAGATGCCGCAGCAGTTCCCGCCGCCTGCCCCTACGCTGATTTTCAGGAGGGAGCCGAGGCTGGTGTGAAGGCGGCAGGCTGCCGGCACGAAGGCGCCGGCGGGCGGTTCCCGTGAGTGACCAGGAGAAGTAGCCATGTCCCTGACGACTCGTTCATTTGCAGCCCTGCCCAACCCCGGCGCGGCCGACGGTTTCGAACTGCGCTTCAACTGCCTGTTCACCGGGCGCGGCCTGAGCTTTCCCTGCGACGCCAGCGGCGCCGTGGACCTCGCGGCCTTGAGCCAGCGCGCCCGCGACAATTTCGACCGCGCCCTCAACGGCGTGGGACGCGACTTCAGCGTGCCGCAGGTGGTGCCGGCTTACTGAGCACGCCCGGCTGTTGGCGCGGCGGCACCGTCCGACCGCCTGAGCTCCAGCAGCGTCAGCTCCGTGCGCGTGCCAAAGCGCACCGGCGGCCCCCAGCTGCCGGTGCCGGGGCAGACGTAGACCCACATCTTTCCCTGCCGCGACAGGCCGGCCACATGCGGTGCGTGCACCGCGCGCACGGCCAGCGTCCACGGAAAAAACTGGCCGGCATGCGTGTGGCCGGAGAGCTGGACGTCAAAGCCCGCCCGCTCGCCCAACTCGGCCAGCGCCGGGTTGTGCGCCAGCAGGATGCGCAGGCCCGCCCCCGCCTGCGGCGCGGCGGCCAGGTCGGCGCGGGGCTGCTGGTCCGGCTCCGACAGGCGCAGCGCCGGGTCCACCACGCCGCCGACGATCAGTCGGGCGCCGCCGTGCTCCAGTACCAGGGCCTCGTTGAGCAGCACGCGCATGCCCAGGCCGCGGAACTGCGCGATCCAGCGCCGCGCACCGGAATAGCAGTCGTGGTTGCCCAGGATGAACACGCTGCCGTGCCGCGCGCGCAGCCCGCCCAGCGGCGCCACGTGCGGCGCCAGGCGCTGCGGGGCGCCGTCCACGATGTCGCCGGTGAGCACCGTCAAGTCCGGCGCCAGCGCGTTGGCGCGCTCCACCACGCGGCTCACGTAGCGCCGGCCGATGGTCGGCCCCACGTGCAGGTCGCTGATCTGGACGATCTTGAAACCTTCCAGCGCCGCGTCCAGCCCGGCCACGGGAATGCTCACGCGCTGGACGGCCGGCCCGCGCAGCGCCGCCAGCGCTCCCACGGCCAGCGCCGCCAGCGAGGCGGCGAACACCAGCGGCGTGCCGGTGGTGGCCAGCAGCTCCCGCGCCTTCTCGGCGCCCGCCAGCCAGGCCAGGCCCAGCAGCCCGTCGCGCAGCAGCGCGAACAGCAGCAGGAAGTTGAGCCAGCCCATGCTGAAGTAGCTCGCGGCGTGCAGCAGCTCATCGGCGCGCCGCGTGCTCTCGCGCCCGCCGGCCCAATAGGCCATGGGAACCAGCCACACCAGCAGGCAGGGCACGGCCAGCAGCAGCCGGCCGACAGTCCCGCCGGCCAGCCGCCAGGCCAGGTAGGCGTAGCCCAGCACCACGATGGCGCTGAGCGTCAGGAAAAAGGGCGTGAAGAAGCGTCGCATGCGGTGCGCATTGTGACGATGCCGCTTCGGACGGCAGGCCGCCCGCCCTGTTGCGCAGCCGCCTGCGGCCAGGCAGCCGGCGGCCGGCGCGGCGTCAGCGGTTGACGTCCACCACCACGCGGCCGCGCACCTGGCCCGCGAGCAGCGCGGCGGCGGTAGGGAGGGCCTCGTCCAGCGTGATCTCGTGCGCCATGCGGCCCAAGCGGGCGAGGTCCAGGTCGGCGGCCAGGCGCTGCCAGGCCTGCAGCCGCTCGGGGCGCGGGCACATCACGCTGTCTATGCCGGCCAGCGTCACGCCGCGCAGGATGAAGGGCGCCACGGTGGCGGGCAGCTCCATGCCGCCGGCCATGCCGCAGGCGGTGACCACGCCGCGGTACTTCATCTGCGCGCAGACGTTGGCCAGGGTGTGGCTGCCCACGGTGTCCACGGCGCCGGCCCAGCGCTCCTTGGCCAGCGGCTTGCCCGGGGCGCTGAGCTCGGCGCGCTCCAGCACCTCGCTGGCGCCCAGGCTGCGCAGGTAGTCGGCCTCCTGGGGCCGGCCGGTGACGGCGGCCACGCTGAAGCCCAGCTTAGCCAGCAGCGCCACCGCCACGCTGCCCACGCCGCCGGCCGCGCCGGTGACGACGATGGGCCCGTGCGCCGGCGTCACGCCGTGGCGCTCCAGCGCCAGCACGCACAGCATGGCCGTGTAGCCCGCCGTGCCTATGGCCATGGCCTGTGCCGGCGTGAAGGCCGCGGGCAGCGGCACCAGCCAGTCGCCGCTCAGCCGTGCGCGCTGCGCGAGGCCTCCCCAGTGCGTCTCGCCCACGCCCCAGCCGTTGAGCACCACGGCGTCGCCGGCCTGGTAGTCCGGGTGCGAGCTGCTCTCCACCGTGCCGGCCAGGTCGATGCCCGGCACCATGGGGAACTTGCGCACCACGGGCGACTTGCCGGTGATGGCCAGGCCGTCCTTGTAGTTGAGCGTGGAGTAGGCCACGCGCACGGTCACGTCGCCCGCGGGCAGCGCGGCGTCATCGAGCTCGCGCACGGCGGCGCGGTAGCCCGCTTCGTCCTTCTCTATCAGGATGGCCTTGAACATGGTGAACTCCTGTCGGATGAAAACTAGACCGGTCGTCTAGAACTGGGCAAAAAATGGCCTACCTGGGCAGGCCGGCGAAAAACACGTCGGCAAAGAGCTGCAGCGGCGCGGCGCGGCGTTCGAGCTTGGCGCGCAGCACGGCGCCTTCCCAGCCTATCCAGAAGTAGGCGGCCAGGCGGGCGACGTCGGCCGCGGGTGAGAGCTCGCCCGCAGCCTGTGCGGCGGCCAGGCAATGGGCGGTGCGGGCCTGCCAGTCGTCAAAAATGTCCATCAGCCTCTGGCGAAAGGCTTCAGGCAGCGCGCCCATCTCCTGGCCCAGGTTGCCCACCAGGCAGCCGCGCTCGAAGCCGTGGCGGGCCATAACGGTTTGGGCGTCGCCGGTGAAGTTGCGCAGGCGCTGCAGCGGGGCTTGCGATTCGTCGAGCAGAAAGCCGTCCAGCCGCCGTGCGAAGTACTCGGCGTAGCGGTCTATGAGCTCCGCGCCGTAGGCCTCCTTGCTGCCGAAGTAGTGATAGAAGCTGCCCTTGGGCACGCCCACGCCGCGCAGGATCTCGTCTATGCCCGTGGCCGTGAAACCCTTGCTGGTGAGGGCCACCACGCCGGCGCGCACCAGGGCCTCGCGGGTCTGGCCATAGCCTTCGATGTCGCGGGCCGGACGGCCGCGGCGGCGCGGCGCAAGAGGCTGCTCACTGCTCATGCGGGCATTATTAAACCGATCGTCTATAAAAATCAAACCGGCTTGCGGGCCGCGCCGCGCGCCCAAAGAAAAAGGGGCCCCGTGCGGGGCCCCTTGGCAATCGGTGGAGCGCTGAGGCTCAGGCGCCGGTGGTCTTGTCCAGCAGGGCCTTGCGGGCCTGGGCCAGTTGTTCCACGGCGGCCACCACGGTCTGCGAGGCGGTCTTGTAGGCGTCCACCACGGGCTTGAGCTGCTCCTTGGCGGCGTTGTCCTGCAGTGCGGCGTCCATCAGCTGGGCGGCCTGCACGTCCATCAGCTTCACGGCCTTGACCATGAACTCGTCAGCCTGCGCGGTGGCCTTGACGAAACCGGCCATGGCGGCGCTCGGGTCCGGCGTGGCGGTGGGCGTGGCCAGCGGGGCCTGGAACAGCTTGGCCTGCTCTTGGAAGAAAGAGGTGCTCAGCTCGCCCCACTGCTTGGCGGCTTCCTGGGCCTGGGTGATGAAAGGATTCATTAGGGTCTCCTCGATCATGTTGCGGCGCAGCAATTGTGCCTTCACTTGGGGCATGCACGGACGCACCTATAAGAATTTTTTCAAGGCGACATAAGTAGCTTGATGTAAGCCATGCGAAGGGCCGAGTCCGTGGCCACGCAAACGCAGCAGGTCACATGCCCAAAGCGGGCGTTCGGCACGCGGGCCCGGGAATCGGGCTTGCCCGGCGCTGACCCCGACCACAGGTGACTTCATGAACCCACCCCGCTTGCTGGACAACGCCGCCGAGCACCGCTTCGAGCTGCACGAGGACGGCGCCGTCGCCGGCTTTGCCGAGTACCGGATCGACGATGGCGCGGTGCGCTTCACGCACACCGAAGTCGATAGGGCGCGCGAAGGCCAGGGCCTGGGCTCCGAGCTGGCCGCGTTTGCGCTGGACGAGGCGCGCCGCCGCGGCCTGCGCGTCGTGCCGGCCTGCGGCTTCATCGCCGCGTTCATGCAGCGCCATCCGCACTACCAGGACCTGCTGGACGAAGGCTCGCGCCGCGATTTCAAGGCCTGAGCCCGGCTCGCCCCCGCCTTGACGCTGCCAGGGCCGGTGCGGCTCGGGTACAAGGGCCGGCTCATCTGCTTTGGAGGCCCTGGATGGAGATCACGGAGTCCACCCCGCTGGACATCATCATCTTCGGCGGCGCTGGCGACCTGGCCTGGCGCAAGCTCTTGCCCGCACTGTACATGGCCCACCTGCACCGCAGCCTGGGCGAGCGCCACCGCATCATCGGCCTGGGGCGCCACGAGTGGACGCGGCGCCAGTACGTGGAGTTCGTGGACCGCATGTCGCGCCGCTGCATCGAGCCCGCCGACATGCAGCCGCTGCAGTGGCAGGACTTCCTGCGCCGCCTGGACTACGTGCGGCTCGACGCCACGCAGCCCCAGGGCTTCGTGGGCCTGAAGGAAGCCTGCCAGGCCAACTCCGTGAAGCTCTTTTATCTGGCCACGGCGCCGCAGCTCTTCACCGTCACGTGCGAGCACCTGGCCGGCGCCGGGCTGCTCGATGCGCAGTCGCGCGTGGTGCTGGAAAAGCCGCTGGGCCACGACCTGGCCTCGGCGCGCGCCATCAACGAGGCCGTGGCCCGCCACTTCGAGGAGCGGCAGATCTACCGCATCGACCACTACCTGGGCAAGGAGACGGTGCAGAACCTCATGGTGCTGCGCTTTGGCAACGCCATCTACGAGCCCATGTGGCGCGCGCCCTACATACGCAGCGTGCAGATCACCGTGGCCGAGACCGTGGGCGTGGGCACGCGCGCGGGCTTCTACGACGGCACGGGCGCCATGCGCGACATGGTGCAAAACCACCTGCTGCAACTGCTGTGCATCGTGGCCATGGAGCCGCCCATCTCGCTGGACGCCGACGACGTGCGCGACGAAAAGCTCAAGGTGCTGCGCTCGCTGCGCAAGCTCGGCGAGGCCGACCTGCGCCAGCACACCGTGCGCGGCCAGTACACCGCCGGCACCACCGATGGCCAGTCCGTGCCCGGCTACCAGCAGGAGGAGGGCGTGCCCGCGGGCAGCCGCACCGAGACCTTCGTGGCGTTGCGCGCGCACATAGACAACGCACGCTGGGCCGGCGTGCCCATCTTCCTGCGCACCGGCAAGCGCATGCCCAAGCGGCATTCGGAAATCCTGGTGGAGTTCTCGCAGCCGCCGTTTTCTATCTTTGCGGACCAGTCCGGCGCCGCGCAGCCCAACCGCTTGCTGATCACGCTGCAGCCCGACGAGTCCATCAAGCTGCAGATCATGGCCAAGGAGCCGGGGTCGGGCATGCGCATGCGCCCGGTCCATCTCAATCTGGACTTGCAGTCCGCCTTCACCGAGCGCCGCGCCGAGGCCTACGAGCGGCTGCTCATTGACGTGGTCCGCGGCCGCCTCACGCACTTCATGCGCCGCGATGAGCTCGAAGCCGCCTGGAAATGGGCCGACCCCATCCTGCAAGGCTGGCAGAACCAGGGCGACGCGCCCAAACCGTACACCGCCGGCACTTGGGGCCCGGCCGCCGCCTCGGCACTGGTAGCGCGTGAAAACGCGCTGTGGGCCGAGGCGCAGTGAGCCACCCGGCAGCGTCGCCACAATCCACACAACAACATACACGTGACTTCCGGAACACCCACATCACCGCTTTTCCTTGTGACGTGGGACCGGAACACATGCGGCCCTGTACCTGCTTGGCTTTTCCTTTCTTGACCTGAAAGAGGGCAGTCGGCGCAGGGAAGGTTGGTGATTAAGACTTGTCTGAAATCTCGTATGTTGTATTGATATCCAAAAGGTCGCCCTTCCCGACTCTGCCTCAGCGTGCAACCGCTCATCCCGCCAGCGTCGGCGGCATCGCCCGCCTGAACACCTCGACGAAGCGCCGCAGCCGCGCCGGGTAGTGCGGGGCCGGCGGATAGAGCAGGAACACGGGCAGCGGCGGCGCGACCCAGTCCGGCGCCACGTGCAGCAGCCGGCCTTGGGCGATGTCCTCCGTCACGCTCCAGGCGGACACCGCCGCCACGCCCAGCCCCTGCAGTGCCGCCGAGCGCAGCGCGTAGAGGCTGTCGGTGCTCAGGCGCGGGCGCAGCGCCAGGTGGCGGCTTTGCCGGCCGTCGCGGTGGTACAGCTCGATGTCGGCGCGGTAGTAGGTGCGCAGCGCCAGCCACGGCAGCCCGGCCAGGTCCTGCGGGTCGGACGGCGCCCGGGCGCCCGCCAGCACCTGCGGCGCCGCCACCAGGATGCGCTCCACGGAGGACAGCCGGATCGCCACCAGCGACGTGTCCGTCACCTCGCCGACCTGTATGGCGCAGTCCACGCCCTGGGCGATCAGCCCGTGCGCGTCGTCGTGCAGCAGCCATTCGATGTCCACGCGCGGATGCGCGTGCAGGAACTCCGCCAGCGGCGCCATCAGGTGGTGCTGGCCCATCGCATGCGGGACGACCACGCGCAGCCGCCCCTCGGCCACCTCGCCGCGGCCGCGCAGGTCGGACTCGAACGCTTCCCAGTCCGACAGCAGCGCCTTGGCACGCTCCAGGCAGCGCTGGCCGTCCTCGGTGAGCTGCATGGCGTGGGTGGAGCGCTGGATCAACCGCAGCCCCAGCGAGCGCTCCAGCGCCTGCAGGCGGCGGCTCACCGTGGGCTGCGTCGTGCCCAACTGCGCCGCGGCGGCCGAGAGGCTGCCGGCTTCCACGATGCGCACGAAGGTCGCCATCAGCGCCAGCCGGTCCAGTGCGGAAGCCGCGGGCAGCGCGGGCGAGGGGGTGGTTTCGGACGTGCTCATACGTCAAGCGTATAGCCGCTGTGCGCTCCAGCCGTCTTCCAAGGGGGCAACGCGCCGTGGACACTGCGCCCATCACACCACCACACAGGGTCAACCCCATGTCCACCATTCACACAGCGCATGCATCGCCTCCGGCGGCAGCGGCGGGCCGGCCGGCAGAGGGCCTGCCCGCTTCGCTCGTCCTGCTGCTGGGTGCGGGCGCCGGTTTCGCGGCCGCCTCGCTCTACTACGCCCAACCGCTGCTGGGCCTGCTGGCCGACGATCTTCACGTCGACGCCGGCGCCATGGGCGGCGTGCCCACGCTCACGCAACTGGGCTACGCGGCGGGGCTGGCGCTGCTGGCGCCCTTGGGCGACCGCTACGACCGCCGCCGCATCATCCTGGTCAAGGCCGTGCTGCTGGTGCTGGCGCTGCTGATGGCCGCGAGCGCCTCCTCGCTGCCCGCGCTGCTGGCCGCCAGCCTGGCCATTGGCCTGAGCGCCACCGTGGCGCAGGACTTCGTTCCGGCCGCCGCCACGCTGGCGCCGCCGGCCCAGCGCGGCCGTGCCGTGGGCACGGTGATGACGGGGCTGCTGCTGGGCATCCTGCTGTCGCGCGTGGCCGCCGGCGTGGTGGCCGAGCAGTGGGGCTGGCGCACGGTGTTCGTGGCCGCGTCGCTGAGCGTGGCGGCCATCGCGGTGGTGGCGCGGCTGCGCCTGCCGCGCTTCGAGCCGACCACGCAGCTGTCCTACCTCGCGCTGCTGGGCACGCTGCCGGCGCTGTGGCGGCGCCACCGCGCGCTGCGGCTGGCGGCCGTGGCGCAGGGGCTGCTGTCGGTGGGCTTCAGCGCCTTCTGGTCCACGCTGGCGGTGATGCTGCACGGCGCGCCGTTCCACCTGGGCAGCAGCGCGGCCGGGGCCTTTGGCATCGCCGGGGCGGCCGGCGCGCTGGCCGCGCCGCTGGCCGGGCGCATCGCCGACCGGCGCGGGCCGGAAGTCGTGACGCGGCTGGGGGCGGGTTTGGCGGCGCTGTCGTTTGCGGCGATGTTCGTGCTGCCCTGGCTGCCGGTGCCGCTGGCCCTGGCACTGCTGTGCGCGACGGCCGTGGGCTTCGACATGGGCGTGCAGGGCTCGCTCATCGGCCACCAGAGCATCGTCTACGGGCTGGAGCCCGCCGCGCGCAGCCGGCTCAACGCGGTGCTGTTCGTCGTGATCTTCCTGGGCATGGCCAGCGGCGCGGCGCTGGGGGCGGCGCTGTTCGCGGCCTTCGGCTGGATGGGCGTGACGGTGCTGTCCACGGCCTCCGCGCTGGGGGCGCTGGCGGTGCGGGTGCTGGGCGCGCGGCGGGGGTGAAGGCGCGCAGGGCCGGGTGAATACCGGTCCGCTCCTGCTTGCGGGCCTCCTACAAGCGGTGCTGCGGCAGGAGCGATGGAGCGACAACGTCACGCGACCTCGTTCCCGAACGATGCCCAAACCCACGGGCCTGCCGGCCTGAGCAGCGCGGTTTGGGACGTCCCAAACCACCCCAGTTGACCGGCCGTGAAGCGAGAATTTCCGCAGATTCGCCGCAGGCCCAACTTCTGCCCGCACGCCCCCAACGCCGGTTTGGGACGTCCCAAACTTCACCGGAACGCCCCTTTCGCGGCCGCCTTCCGGGGCCCTCAGCCTCCGGCCGCGCCGTCCACCGGCAGCCTGCGCCGCACCACCTCCGCGAAGTAGCGCGCCCCGATCGGCAGCACGCCGTCGTTGAAGTCATACGCCCCGTTGTGCAGCGGCACGCCGCCGGGCTCGTCCGCGGCGCCGTTGCCGATGAAAACGAAGGCGCCCGGCACGACTTTCAGGAACGCCCCGAAGTCCTCGGAAATCATCATGGGCCGCACGTCGTCGTCCACGTTCTCGCGGCCCACCGCGGCCGCGGCGGCTTCCACCGCCACCGGCACGCATTGCGGCCAGTTCACCGTGGGCGCGAACTCGTGCGTGTACGCCACCTCGCACACCGCGCCATGCGCGGCGCAGATGCCGGCGCACAGCTCGCGCAGGCGCCGCTCCAGCAGCGCCTGCACCTGCGGCGAATAGCTGCGCGTGTCGCCCTTGATCGTGACGTTGGAGGGCAGCGCGTTGCGTATGCCGTCGCTGAAGATCTCGGTGCATGACACCACGGCCGGCTCGCCCGGGTCCACCGAGCGCGCGACGACGGTTTGCAGCGCCAGGATGATCTCCGCCGCAATCACCAGCGGATCGACCGCCATGTGCGGCCGCGCCGCATGCCCGCCGCGGCCCTGGATGCGGATGACGAAATTGTCCTCGCTGGCCATCAGGCCGCCCACGCGCGTGGCGATGCGCCCAAGCGGCAGGCCGGGGATGTTGTGCGCGCCGTAGATCTCGTCCACCGGAAAGCGCTCGAACAGCCCATCCGCGATCATCGCCGCCGCCCCGCGGCCGTGCTCCTCGGCCGGCTGGAAGATGAAGCGCACCGTGCCGTTGAAATCGCGCCGCTGCGCCAGCAGTTGCGCCGCGCCCAGCACCATGGCCATGTGGCCGTCGTGCCCGCAACCGTGCATGCAGCCCGCGTTCTGGGAGGCATGGGGACGGCCGGCGGCGGTCTCCGCCATGGCCAACGCGTCCATGTCCGCGCGCAGGGCGATCACGCCCGGCCCGTCGCCCACGCGCAGGCTGGCCACCACGCCCGTGCCGCCCACGCCGCGGTGGACCTCCAGCCCAAGCACCTGCAGCACGCCGGCCACGGTGTCGGCCGTGCGGTGCTCGTTGAAACCAGTTTCCGGGAACCGGTGGAAGTGGTGGCGCCAGCGCACCATCTGCGCCTGCAGCGCGTCATCGACGTACATCGCTCATTCCTGGTTGGTGCCTGCTGGGTCCCTGCATGGTCCCTGGTGGAAGCCGTTGCCCGCGCTCAGCGCGCGCGCCAGGCCGCCTGGCGCGCGCGCACGGCCCAAGCCGGCTCGCCGACCAGTTGCTCATAGACGGCCGGCGCCGTCGCGCCCTCGGTGTTCACCAGCAGCACGCGGGCGTGCCCGTCCAGGCCGAAGTGCCGCGCCGCCGCCGCGTCCGCGCGCAAGGCCTGCAGCCCGGCCAGGCCCGCGACGCCGGACTCGCCGGCGACGATGGGCAGGTCGCGCGCGCCGCCCGCGGCCAGCACGCGCATGGCCTGCACGGCGGCGGCGTCCGCGATGGTCATGAAGCCGTCCACGCAGGGCTGCAGGAAGCGCCAGGCCAGCGGTGACGTCTCGCCGCAGGCCAGGCCCGCCATCACGGAGTCGACCGAGCCCGTCGCCCGCGCCGGCCGGCCCGCCAGCGCGCTTTGCAACAGGCAGTCCGCCTGCGCCGGCTCCACCACGATGAAGCTGGGCCGCTGCGCCCCGTGGAATTCCCAGAAAAAGCTCGCCAGCCCGGCGGCCAGGCCGCCCACGCCGCCCTGCAGGAACACGTGCGTGAAGGCGCCGGGCTGGTCCGCCACCGCGCCGGTCTGCTCCACCACCTCGGCGGCGATGGTGGCGTAGCCCTGCATCACGTCGCGCGGGATGTCCTCGTAGCCCTCGTAGGAGGTGTCGGACACCACCTGCCAGCCCTGGGCCGCGGCCAGCCGCGCGGCTTGCGTGACCGACTCGTCGTAGTTGCCCTCGATGCGGACGATGAGCGCCCCATGCTGCGCGATCGCCTGTTCGCGCTCCGGGCTCACCTGGGCGTGCAGGACGATCACGCAGCGGCAGCCCACGCTGCGCGCCGCGGCGGCCAGGCCGCGGCCGTGGTTGCCGTCGGTGGCGCTGATGACGGTGTAGTCCTGCAGCAGCGCCGCGTGGCGGCCGGCCAGCAGCGCGGCGGGATCGAGGTCCGGATGCAGTCGCAGGATCTGGCGCACCAGCGCGATAGGGGCACCCAGCGCCTTGAAGCTGCCCAGCGGCGAGCGCACGGATTCGTCCTTGAGCGACACCCGCGCCACGCCCAGGCGCGCGGCCAGGTCCGGCAACTCGTACAGCGGCGTGGCGCCGCGTGCGATGCCGTCCCACTGCGACAGCCACTGCCGGCTCTCGCGGGCGCGCGCGACGCTCAGGAGCGCTTGCAGCGGCGCGGGGTAGGGCGCGCGCACGGCGCGCGGGTTGGCTATCAGCATGGGAAGCCTTTCAGCAAGGGGGTTCGGGGACGGCGCCGCGGGGCGGCGGCGCGTCACCACGTCCAACTCTCCGGCACGAATCTTGGGCTGAATCTTATTGACGCCCCTGCGCGGCTTTTTTCGAAAATCCGGCCTCGCCGCTGAACGTTTTATCGAAAATCCGCCTGCATCCTGAACGGCGAGGCCTGACCCATGAAACTCGACCCCTATGACCGCGCGCTGCTGGCCGCGTTGCAGGACGACGCCCGCACGCCGCAAAGCGCGTTGGGCGAACAGGTGAGCCTCTCCACCGCCGCGGTGAACCGCCGCCTGAAGGCGCTGGCCGGCGAGGGCGTGATCGAGCGCTTCAGCGCCCAACTCAACCCCAAGGCGCTGGGCTACGACCTGACGGTGGTGGTGGAAGTGAAGGTGGAGAGCGAGCGCGCCGACCTGCTGGACCAGATGCAGCGCAGCTTTGCCGCCTGTCCGCAGGTGCAGCAGTGCTACTACGTGGCCGGCGACTGCGACTTCGTCCTGATCTTCCTGGTGCGCGACATGGAGCAGTACGTGGCGCTCACGCGCAAGCTCTTTTTCGAGAGCCACAACGTCAAGACTTTTAAAACGTTGGTGGCCATGAACCGCGTCAAGACCGGCGCCACCGTGCCCGTGGACGCGGCCTGAGCGCGTTCTCCAACGCGCGCGGGGCAGGGCGCCCAAAACGCTCCTGCCCCGCGGCATGGGCCCCTCGTCATGGGCCCTGGGATATTGGCCCTGGGACTGGACCGCTGCGGCGCTCAGCCCGCCACGACCGCTTCGGACGCCCGTGCCTGCATGCGCGCGCGTTCCACGGCCTCGCGGGCCAGGACCTGCGGGTTGGGGTGCACGCCGGACGACAGGCCGCCCTGCGTGCCCACGTTGAACACCGCCACCGCCTGCGCCAGGCGCTGGGCCTGCTGGCGCAGCGACTGCGCCGCGGCGGCCGACTGCTCCACCAGTGCCGCGTTCTGCTGCGTGACCTGGTCCAGTTGGCTCACGGCGTGGTTGACCTGGCCGATGCCGTCGCGCTGCTCGCCCGCGGCGGCGGCGATGTCGCCGATGAGGTCGGCCACGCGCTGCACGTCCTGGACGATGTGTTTCATCGCATCGCCCGTCTGCGCCACCAGCGCGCCGCCGGCTTCCACGGTCTGCGTGGAGGAGACGATGAGCGTCTTGATCTCCTTGGCCGCGTCGGCGCTGCGCTGCGCCAGTGCCCGCACCTCGCCGGCCACGACGGCGAAGCCGCGGCCCTGCTCGCCGGCGCGCGCCGCTTCCACGGCCGCGTTGAGCGCCAGGATGTTGGTCTGGAAGGCGATGCCGTCGATGGTGCCGATGATGTCGCCGATGCGGCGCGAGCCCTCGCTGATGCGCGCCATGCTGCTGACCACCTGCTCCACCACCTCGCCGCCGCGGCTGGCGGAGTCCGCCGCCGCCGTGGCGAGCTGGTTGGCCTGGCGCGCCGTGTCGGCCGCCTGGGCCACGGTGGCGGTGACCTCGTCCATGGAGCTGGAGGTCTGCTGCAGGTTGCTGGCCATCTGCTCGGTGCGGGAGGAGAGGTCCAGGTTGCCGTGGGCGATCTGCTCCGAGGCCGTGGCCACCGACTCCACGCCCTGCCGCACCTCGACCACCAGGCCGTGCAACTGCGTGGACATGCCGTCCATGGCCTTCATCAACTGGCCCAGCTCGTCGCCGCGGTCCGTGGGAAAGCGGCCCGTCAGGTCGCCCGCCGCGATGGTCTGCGCGGCCTGCACCGCCGCGTGCAGCGGCCGGGTGATGGAGCGCACCATCCACGCCATGCTCACCACGCTCAGCGCCAGCACCGCGGCCATCGCGGCCCAGCCGGCTTGCTGCACGCGCCGGGCGTGGGCCAGCGCCTGGGCCTTGGACTCGTCGCGCTGGCGCTGCTGCACGGCCACGAACTCGTCCATGGCGCCCAGGTAGCGCTCGGCCGTGGGCTTCAGGCGCTGCTCCATGGCCGCCACGGCGGCGTTGCCGTCGCCGGCCTTGCGCGCTTCGTCAATCTCGCGGGTGACGGCCAGGATGCTGGCGCGCGCCTGCGCCACCTTGTCCAGCGCCTGGCGCTCGGCGTCGCTGGTGACGCCCTCGGTGGCACGCTTTTGCACCTCGTTGACCGCACCGATGATGCTTTTCAGCCGCGGCGTGACCGTTTCCTGCAGCAGCGCCTCGGAACCCACGGCCTTGGCCACCACCGCCTCGGTGCCCGCGGCGGCAAGGCCGCGCCAGCGCAGCGCCAGCGCGATGCGCTCGTCCTGCGCCTCCACCTGCTGCAGCGCCGTGCTCAGCGCCTGGTGCGAAAGCTGCTGGGTGACGGTGCCCGTGACGATCAGCGTCATCACGGACAGCAGCGAGATCAGCCACAACCGCTTGGCTACCGAAATGTTGTGCAAGAGCTTCATGAAGGGATCCGGGGAACTGTTGTAGGAATGGACGCGTTGCAGCTCTCACTTCGGCGCAAGCCATGGCCCGTGTAGGGCGGAAAGCGCGTACCAGGGAAAACACGGGGCGAAAGGAGCGTTTCTTTTTATCGGCAATGCACCTTATGTCAACTACGCCATGTTCAGCGGGACAGCGTGCGCTTTATCCAGCGGATCGTCCTCAACATTGATAGACCCATTGTCTAAAATTAAAATACACTTTGGAGCGGCAATACCTTCAATACCGCCGAAACGCTCAATACACCGGACGCCCTGCCATGCCAGCACCCAAAACATCATCAAAGACGGACAAGGAAAATGATGCCGCGGCCTTCGCCGAAATTCCTACCGACCGCAAAGCGGTGCTGGGCGAAACCCTGCGCCGCAGAATCGTGAGCATGGAAATGGCGCCGGGCTCGGTGGTCGATGAAATGGCGCTGAGCGAGGAATTTGGCCTGTCGCGCCCGCCCGTGCGGGAATTGCTGCGCCAGCTCGCCGCCGAAGGCTATATAGACCTGGAAGCCAACCGCGCCGCCCGCGTGTCGTCCATGAGTTTCCATTCGCTGCGCAGCTTTTTCCAGGCCGCGCCGCTGATTTACATTGCGACCACGCAATTGGCGGCGGCCAATGCCTCGCGCACCGAAATCAACGAGCTGAAGGCGATTCAAAAACGCTTCCGCACGGCGATTGAGGAAAATGATGTCGAGGGGCGCGTCATTTACAACGACCAGTTTCACCTGGAAATCGGAAAAATGGCGCAAAACCCGTATCTGATGCCCAGCCTGCGCCGCCTGCTGATAGACCACGCGCGGCTGGGCAAGATTTTCTATCGCCACCCGACGACGCGGGACATGAGCGAGAACCTGGAAACCGCCGTGCAGCAGCACGACGAAATCATCGCGGCCATAGAGCGCCACGACACCGAGGCCGCCGGCAAGCTGGTGCGCGCCCACTTCGAGCTCTCGCGCGTGCGCATGGCCGAGTACGCCGCCCCTGAGGGCGTGGACGTGCCGCTGGCGCTCTGACGCGCACCGGCCCCAAGCCGTCCGCCGGGAGGCGCTGCGGCCGGGGCTGGCTCGTGGCGTGCCGTCTTCAGGCGCGGCGGCGGCGCGACGCGGCAACGCCGGCCAAACCGAAGAGCACCAGCGCGGCGCTCATCGGCTCCGGAACGGCATGGCTGGTGTCCAGGATGCCCTGGTAAGTGCCGTAGGCGGAACCGCTGAAGAACAGCGAGCCGAAATTGGGCTGGAAAGACAACTGGCTGCCGGACCCCGTGAAGTCGGCAGAGCCGCCGTAGAGGCCGCCACCGCTGCCGCCGAAATTCACCACCAGGTCCTGACCCAAGGAGGCGATGGACACCGCGATGTGGTTCACGGGCGTGGAAAGGTTCGCGTTCGTGAAGTTGACGCCATGGATGGTGAAGTCGAAGGCGAAGTTGCTCAACGAGCTCAGCGCATAGGTGCCGGCCGTGGCGGCGCCGTCGAAGCTGAATGTGCCTGCACCGACATAAGGCGGGGTCACCGTCCCGTCGAAGGTGCTGTCAAACGTGAACTTGAACACCGCGGCCTCGGCCGGCACGGCGGCGGCCACGGCCAGGAGAGCAGCCGTCAGGCCGGCGCTGAGCCAATTCTTTTTCATAGGTACGTTTCCCTTCCTTGTTGGACATGAGGGGCCCTGTCCCGTGCATGCAGCCGCCAAGCGGCATCCGCACCCCACAGGTCCACGAGCGGCCGACCGCTCACGGTCAAACCAGAGCCCACGAAACAAAATGTAGCAAAAAGTGAACCAGATAAAAATACTCTTTGCAAATCAATGACTTAATAAATCTTTCAAGCTTTCATCAGTTCTGGATGTAAAACTTTTCGACACATTTTTGGATACCAGTCAAGGGCGCGCGGGGTCGGGACGGCCCCATCCAAGCCCGCTCCGGCAGATAGGCCCGCCCTTGGACGCGAGCGTCCGGACCGTTCTCGACAAGCGTTGGGCCGCCGCTGAGGCAAACCCTATGGACACTTCGTCTACTCGTCACCTACACTATGTCTACGTTTTGTAGACAACAAGTTGAGCGATGTCGGACGCGCTCTCCGTCCAATCTCAGGCAGGCCGCCAAAATGCCAAAAGTCACTCCACTCCCCGCTGACGACGCCACCTGCGGCTGGTTCCACTTGAGCAAGCCGCGCCAACCCCGTCCCGCGCACCAGGGCACGCGCAACGCCCGCTGGGTGGTGGTGGGCGCGGGATTCACCGGCCTGGCCGCCGCCCGTCAATTGGCGCTGCATTGCCCAGATGAGGAAATCGTCCTCGTCGAAGCGCAGCAAGTTGGCTACGGCTCCTCCGGCCGCAACGCGGGTTTCGCCATTGATCTGCCTCACGATATTGGTGCCGAGGACTATATTGGCGACATCGCGACCGCCAAAACCGTCCTGAAGCTCAACCTGACCGGCCAGTCGATATTGCGGGATCTGGTGGAAAAACACCAGATCGCCTGCCAGATGCGCGCCGTCGGCAAATACCAGGCGGCCATAGAGGAGCGCGGCATTGCCGTGCTGGACGCCTACCGCCGCGGCCTGGACAAATTGGGCCAGCCCTATGAAATGATCGGGGAAAATGATCTTCCCAATCACATAGGCACGCATTTCTACAAAAAAGCGCTGTTCACGCCTGGCACCGTGCTGATCCAGCCCGCGGCGCTGGTAAAAGGCTTGGCCGACAGCCTGCCGGACAACGTGACGCTGTATGAGCACACGCCCATCACCGACGTGGAATATGGGCCCCGCACCACGCTCAGGCACCGCAACGGCAGCATCACGGCCGAGAAACTGGTGCTGACCAACAATGCCTTCGGCATGAGCTTTGGTTTTCTCAAGGGCAGCATGCTGCCGGTATTCACCTATGCCAGCCTCACGCGCCCCCTGACGGCCGAGGAACAAAAGCGCTTGGGCGGCAAACCCTTCTGGGGCGTGATTCCGGCCGACCCGTTCGGCACCACGCTGCGGCGCACGGTGGACAACCGTTTATTGGTGCGCAACAGTTTCAGCTTCAACCCGGACGGGCGCAGCCATCCCAAATACCTGCAGCGTTTCGTGAACCGCCACCGGGAATCTTTCGAACGCCGCTTCCCCATGCTGGACGGTGTGAATTTCGAATACACCTGGGGCGGCGCCTTGAGCATGGCGCGCAACCACATGTCGCAGTTTGGCCAGTTGGCGCCCAACGTCTACGGCGCCCTGTGCTGCAACGGCTTGGGCGTGACGCGCGGCACCGCCACCGGCGCCCTGCTGGCCGACTGGCTGGCCGGCGAACGCAACGACCTGACGGATTTCCTCCTGTCCTCGCCCGGCCCAAACAAAAACCCGCCGCAACCCTTTTTGTCCATGGGCGTGAATCTCAGCCTGCTGTGGGGCCAGCACCGCGCGGGCAAGGAAAGCTGACCCCATTCGGCCCACAAGCTGATTTTCAAGGGCCTTCGCCCCTCAATACCCGGAGCAATCACATGAAATTTGAAGGCATTTACACCCCGGCCATCACGCCGCTGGCGGCCGACGGCACCATCGACAAGACCGCTTTTGCCGAAGTGCTGGAATACCTGATCCAGTCCAAGGTACACGGCATCATCATTGGCGGCTCCACCGGCGAATACTATGCCCACACCGCGCGCGAGCGGCTGGATTTGGCGGCACAGGCCAAGGACGTGATCAATGGCCGCCTGCCGCTGATCGTGGGCACCGGCGCCATTCGCACCGAAGATTCGGTGGAATATGCCCGCGCAGCTAAATCCATCAAGGCCGAAGCGCTGCTGGTGGGCTCGCCCCCTTATGCGCTGCCCACCGAGGCGGAAAATGCCACCCATGCCCTGGCCGTGGATGCGGCGGCCGGTTTGCCCATCATGCTCTACAACTACCCCGCCCGCATGGGCGTGGGCATGGGCGACGAGTTTTTCAAGGCCATATCCCAGTCCGGCAATTTCGTGGCCATCAAGGAAAGCTCCGGCGACATGGGCCGCGTGCACCAGCTGGCGCGCCAATATCCGAATATCGCCCTGTCCTGCGGCTGGGACGACCAGGCGCTGGAATTCTTCGCCTGGGGTGCGCGCAGCTGGGTGTGCGCGGGCTCGAATTTCATTCCGCAAGAGCATGTGGCGCTGTATGAGGCCTGCGTGGTCGAAAAGAATTTCGACAAGGGCCGCCGCATCATGTTGGAAATGATGCCGCTGATGGATTTCCTGGAAGGCGGCAAATTCGTCCAATCCATCAAGCACGGCTGCGAGCTCAGCGGCCTGCGCCCGGGCAGCGTGCGCGCGCCGTTGCAGCCGCTCACCGGCGAGGAGAAGGAGACGCTGCGCGGCATCGTGGCCACGCTCAAGCGCAACGTGGCCGACATCGTCCAGGGCCGCTGAGGCCTGAGACCCTCCAGGGCGCTTTTTGCGGCCGCTGGCCGCGCACGGGACACTTCGGCCATGAGATCAAACGCACGCCAAAAGGTTGAGCCCAAGCTGCGGGTGGGCTTCCTGCTCGCGCCCAAGTTCACGCTGACCGCCTTCGCGGGTTTCGTCGATGCGCTGCGCCTGGCGGCCGACGAGGGCGACCGCAGCCGCCCCCAGCTCGCCCGCTGGGCGGTGCTGGACACGGCGGACGGTCCCATCCTCTCCAGTTGCGGCACCAGCGTCGTGCCCAACGCGCCGCTGGAGTCGCCGCAGGACTACGACTACCTGGTCGTGGTCGGCGGCCTGCTGCATGGCGGGCAGCGCGTGCCGGCGCGGCTCACGGCCTTTTTGCAGGAGGCGGCGGCCAAGGGCGTGAAGCTCATCGGCCTGTGCACGGGCTCCTTCGTCCTGGCGCGCGCCGGGCTGCTGGACGGCTACCTCGCCTGCGTGAGCTGGTTCCACCGCGAGGAGTTCGTGGCCGAGTTCCCCGAGTGCCGCATCGTCTCCAACCAGATGTTCGTGGCCGACCGCGACCGCCTCACCTGCGCCGGCGGCACCAGCGTGGTCCACCTGGCCGCGCACCTCATAGAGCGCTCTATAGGCCGGGCCAGCGCTGTCAAGGCGCTGCGCATCATGATCGAGGAGCAGCCCCTGCCCTCGCGCACGCTGCAGCCGGAGGAAGTGGTGTCCGTGCGCTCCACCGACACCACGGTGCACAAGGCCATGCTGCTGCTGGAGCAGCAACTGCACTCGCCCGCGCCCATCGAGGAGCTGTGCGAGCCGCTGGGCATAGGCCGGCGCCAGCTGGAGCGGCGCTTCCAGCGCGACGTGGGCCTGAGCCCCGCCGAGTACCGCACCAAGCTGCGCCTGGAGCGCGCGCGCTGGCTGCTGCAGAACACCGACCTCGACGTCACCGAGGTGTCCTTCGAATGCGGCTTCCACGACGGCGCGAGCTTCTCCCGCTTCGTGCGCAAGGCCATGGGCATGAGCCCGCGCGAAGTGCGCCAGAGCGGGCGGGTGGAGGCGCGCTGAGGCGCGCGGCCAACGACCAGGCGGGCGCGTCGCATCGCGACAGCTTCATGTCGCAAACGGCAGCGTGCCGGCGCCCCCTGCGCCGCACGATGGGCCCTGCATCACTGGCTTCGCAGCCCAACCGCCATGCCGCTCTCCATCGCCTTGCAGGCCGGCTCGCCGGCCCCCGATCTGGTTCCTGATCCCGCCACCGCCGCGCCCATGGACGCGGCGCGCCGTTTCGCCCAAGCGCGGCGGCCTGCTGCAGCGCACGTGGCGCCTGAAATGCGAGCTTCACGGGCCGGCGGCTACGGCCATGGACCATGCCGTCATGCTGGGCCTGGAAGGGTTCGACATGGACCGGCTGGATGCGGGCTCCACCTCGCGGCTGCTGCGCCGCATCCAGGACAAGCGCGAAATCCGCCTGCTGGGCCAGCGCCGCATCGCCTTCGAGGCGCGCCGCCACATGACGCATGCAAGTGCCGCCGCGGGTTGCGCCCTGCGCCTGAGCGCCTTCGACCCCGCGGGCCAGTTGCTGCTGGACGAGCGCTTCGAAGTGCCGCCCGCGCGCCTGGCGCCCATGTCAGAAACGGCATAGCGGACGTCGCAAGCCGCAACGCGTGCGCGGCGCCCCCGCCAGAAGATGAGCTTTCTCGCCACACCACAACCTGGGCATCCACCATGTTCACCTACGCCAAGCAGACCCTCAAAGCCGTCGACCCCGACCTGTGGACCGTGGTCCAGCAGGAGCACCAGCGCCAGGAACAGCACATCGAGCTGATCGCCAGCGAGAACTACACCTCGCCGGCCGTGATGGCCGCGCAGGGCAGCCAGCTCACCAACAAGTACGCCGAGGGCTACCCGGGCCGCCGCTACTACGGCGGCTGCGAGTACGTGGACCTGGCCGAGCAGCTCGCGCTGGAGCGCGTGAAGCAGCTCTTCGGCGCCGACAAGCACGGCTGGGCCGCCAACGTGCAGCCCCACTCCGGCGCGCAGGCCAACGAGGCCGTGTTCATGGCCCTCATGAAGCCCGGCGATACCTTCATGGGCATGAACCTCGCCGAGGGCGGGCACCTGAGCCACGGCATGGCGCTCAACATGAGCGGCAAGTGGTTCAACGTCGTGAGTTACGGCCTCAACGAGCAGGAAGAGATCGACTACGACGCCATGGAGCGCAAGGCCCACGAGAGCCGCCCCAAGATCATCATCGCCGGGGCCTCGGCCTACGCGCTGCGCATCGACTTCGAGCGCTTCGCCCGCGTGGCCAAGGACGTCGGCGCGCTGCTCATGGTGGACATGGCCCACTACGCCGGCCTGATCGCCGCGGGCGAATATCCGAACCCTATCCCGCACGCCGACATCGTCACCAGCACCACGCACAAGAGCCTGCGCGGCCCGCGCGGCGGCATCATCCTCATGCGCCCCGAGCATGAGAAGGCCATCAACAGCGCCGTGTTCCCGGGCCTGCAGGGCGGTCCGCTCATGCACGTCATCGCCGCCAAGGCCGTGGCCTTCAAGGAGGCGCTGGAGCCCGACTTCCAGCGCTACCAGCGGCAAGTCGTGAAGAACGCAGCGGCGCTGGCGCAGACGCTGGTGGAGCGCGGCCTGCGCATCGTCAGCGGCCGCACCGAAAGCCACGTGATGCTGGTGGACCTGCGCCCCAAGGGCATCACCGGCAAGGCTGCCGAGGCGCTGCTGGGCCAGGCGCACATCACCGTCAACAAGAACGCCATTCCCAACGACCCGGAAAAGCCCATGGTCACCAGCGGCATCCGCCTGGGCTCGCCCGCCATGACCACGCGCGGCTTCAAGGAAGAAGAGGCCCGCAAGGTCGGCCACCTCATCGCCGACCTGCTGGACCACCCCAACGACCCCGCCACGCTGGCCGAGGTGCGCAACCAGGTGGCCCACCTCACGCGCGACTTCCCCGTCTACGCCTGACGCCACGGCGCGGGGCACGCGGGGGCCCTGCCGACGCGGGCGCCCGCGCCGGCAGGGTTTCCATCGAATTGCGACAACCTTGTCGCAATTCGCATAAAAACCGTCGCAATCCACATTGTTCGCGGCGCGCGAAGCCCCGATAAACCCACTCCATGCCTTACCAAAAATCAAAATTGCAGCTTCTGCGGCAAAAAGGTGAAAACCCTATTGTTCGCGACGTATAACTGTTCTACTATTTGTAGACAGAAGATTGAAACAGTATTCGAAAAGTCGTACAGCGTTGTCGCCCTGTGCGCGCTGATTCCCTAATTATTCACGGCCCTGTGCACCCATTCTCAGGGCATGCGCACGCCCGGGATTTTGCAGAATTTCACGCGGTTGTTTGAAGGGGCATGAATCGACCCGACGCCCCATGGACTTTGCCGCGGCAGATTGAACCGCTATTGAAATAGCGGCGACTTGTTATTCGTTGTTTTTCTCAAGTCAGCGGACAAGGGGTCCGCCAATAACCTGCCTGAAGGGGAAGTCATCCATGAAAACTACTGCGTGCAAACAACTGCTGTGCGCCTGTGCCGCCACGCTGCTGGCGCTTCCGGGCGCGCAGGCCCAGTCCAACGTCACGATCTCGGGCACGGTGGACATCGGCCTGTACCGCGACAGCCACACCCGTGTGACCAACGTCGGCCCCATCTCGCGCAGCTACCTCACCTTCAGCGGCACGGAGGACCTGGGCAACGGCATGACCGCCCTGTTTGTGCTCACCACCCGCTTCGAGCCGGACACGGGCACGCTGGAAAACACCAACAAGCCTTTCTTCCACGGCGAATCCACCGTCGGTCTCAAGGGCAGCTTCGGCACGATCAAGCTCGGCCGCCGCCTGGACGCCGTCAACAACCTCGATTGGCAATTCGACCCCTGGTACAACTTCGACCGCATCGCCTCGCCGGCCTGGGATACCTGGCACTACAACTTCCCGTCCGACCCGCGCGGCAACGGCACCAGCGCCGCCCCGTCCGCCGATTACGGCCGACTGAACAACGGCATCTTTTACGATTCGCCGACCTTCAACGGTTTTGCCGTGCATTTCAGCGGCTCGCCTGAAAAGGTGGATGGCGACAAGAATCGCGCCCTGGGCACGGCGCTGACCTATAACGGCGGCAATTTCTCCGCCCTGGGCGCGCACAGCAAGAACAGCGCCGGCCATACCGACAACCTGATCGGCGCCAAGGTGAGTTTCTCGCCCGTGACGGTGATGGCCGTCTACAACGTCAGCAAGACCGACACGTCCAAGGCCAAGGCATTTACCGCCGGCGTCGAATACAGCTTGGGCGCCACCACGCTCAAAGGCGGCTACGGCCAGGTGGACGTGGACGGCGTGAAGCAGGTCAAAATCGTGAGCGGCGGCGCTTTCTATTCGCTGTCCAAGCGCACCACGGTGTACGGCGAAATTGCCCACCGCAAGCGCCCGGACGATGCCTTCAATACCTACGGCGTGGGTATTTCGCACTCGTTCTGATTGATTTGCAGCTCGACTGGACGGTCGGGCAATTAAAGGCGCTTTGCGCGGCAGCACCCCCTGGGGGCTGCCGCGTTTTTTCGTTGGGCGTCCCGTCTTGCCGTCCAAGGGCCCGGGGCGCAGCGCCCAGGCGCGGCGGCGTGCCCGGCCCCGCCGTTGCCCCCGCAACCTGCACCGCAAGGGCGCATGACCAGGCCCCAAGACAGGGCCGCATGCACAGCCTTGAGACGCCCCCTCCAGGCGGGCCGGCCACACCCGCCAGCCCCGGGCACGAACCAGCCGCGGTGCCGCTTGGCGGCAACCCGTGAAGCCGTTGAAATCGCAACGACCAACACCGCGGTCCTGCATGCACACGATCGCCAGGAAGCCAAATTTTCCTTTTGTGCCGGGCATTTTCCCAAGATGCGGCATTTCGCGCCTGGGACCGATGGGCCGGCGGCCCAGGCCCCAAGCGCCTGGCCGAGCTTGGCACGGGGCTTGCGAAGTACCGGCACCCACAGCAGCAAAACGCCCCGCCCGTGAGCCTCCCCCGCACTGTCGCAATCCGTCTCGCCCGTGTCGCAATCGACCTCACACGGGCCGGCCTGCTGCATATCGTGGGCGCACCGTCCAACACGCGGCACAACCCGCCGCAAGCAGGCGTTCGCCCCCCGCTCTTCCCCCTGCCGGAACGCAACGCCTAGGACAAACCCCAGTAAAAAATTTTACCCTCCGGTCTACCATTTGTAGACAGTCAGTAGTGCAAATGTCGGAGGCAGCGAGCGAACCTGCGCAGCGCGAGCACACGAACAAACCGGCGAATTCGCTGCGCCGGCCCCGTCGATCTGAATTTCAACCGCGTCTTTCAACCTCGCCGTTCACGAGACGCACCCACGGCAGACCTTGCACTCACCCACCTGATCACACAGGAAGTTTGAAATGTCCGAATTGCTGACCAAGACCGCCTACCAGCAACTGGCCCAAGGGCTGAAGCTGCCGACCCAGGCCATCGTCAACGGCGAGCCCTACGTCGCCGCCTGCGGCGCGACCTTCTCCACCAGCAACCCGGCCACGGGGGAGGTGCTGGCCCAACTGCCCGCCTGCGACGCGCAGGACGTGGACGTGGCCGTTGCCGCCGCCCGCGCCGCCTTTGACGACGGCCGCTGGTCCAGGCAGCACCCCACCGCGCGCAAGCACGTGCTGCTGCGCCTGGCCGAGCTGATGGAGGCCAATGCCCACGAGCTGGCCGTGATGGAGAGCCTGGACAGCGGCAAGACGGTGTTCGACACCCAGACCGTGGACGTGCCCGAGACCATCCACTGCCTGCGCTGGCACGCCGAGGCGATCGACAAGATCTACGACCAGGTCGCGCCCGCGTCCAACCAGCACATGGCCATGGTCGTGCGCGAGCCCATCGGCGTGGTCGGCCTGGTGCTGCCGTGGAACTTCCCGCTGCTCATGCTGGCCTGGAAGATCGGCCCGGCGCTGGCCGCCGGCTGCTCGCTGGTGGTCAAGCCCGCCGCGGAAACCTCGCTGACCGCCCTGCGCGTGGCCCAACTGGCCCTGGAGGCCGGCGTGCCCGCGGGCGTGCTCAACGTCATCACGGGCTCCGGCTCCGCGGTGGGCGAGCCCATAGGCCGCCACATGGACGTGGACGCCGTCTCCTTCACCGGCTCCACCGCCACCGGCCGCCGCTTCCTGAAGTACGCCGCCGAGAGCAACCTCAAGGAAGTGGTGCTGGAGTTGGGCGGCAAGAACCCGTGCATCGTCATGGACGACGTGACGGACCTCGACGCCGTGGCCGCCCACATCGTCAACGGCAGCTTCTGGAACATGGGCCAGAACTGCTCGGCCATCTCCCGCCTCATCGTTCACAAGGACGTCAAGCAGGCGCTGCTGCAGAAGGTCTTCAAGCTTGCCGACGCCTGGCGCGTGGGCGACCCGCTGGACCCCGAGCACCGCGTCGGCCCGCTGGTCTCCCCCGCGCACTTCGCCAAGGTGAAGTCGTTCCTGGGCACGGGCGAGAAGGTGCTGTACGGCGGCAAGACCAGCGACGAGCGCTATGTGGAGCCCACCATCCTGGACATCGAGCACAACGGCGTGCGCCATGCCCGCGAGGAAATCTTCGGCCCCATCCTGGCCGTGCTCACGGTGGAGAGCCTCCAGGAGGCCGTTGCCATCGCAAACGACACCGAATACGGCCTGACCGCCTCGGTGTTCACCGCCAACGGCACGCGCGCCCTGCGCGCGGCCCGCGCCATCAAGGCCGGCACGGTGACCATCAATGCCTTCGGCGAAGGCGACTCCACCACCCCCTTCGGCGGCTACAAGCAGTCGGGCTTTGGCGGCCGCGACAAGTCGGTGCACGCGCACGACCAATACACCCAATTGAAGACGATCTGGCTGGATCTCACGGACAACGAAGCCGCCAACATTTGATTCGGCCCTGAATAACGACGGGGCGCCCAAACGCCCTGTCCAAGCCGACCCAATATCCAGATGGCATCGAGCAGCATCAAATCATGAGGATATGCCAATGAGTACGAGCCTGACATTCACGCAAAGCGCAGCGGTACATCCGGGTGCAGTCAAGGCGGCCGCCGCGTCGTCTGCAGCCAGATCTATCGCCGCCTCCGGCACCGAGTTGTTGCAGGTGAAAAACCTGTCCAAGATTTTCGGACCCAAGCCTGAGCGCGCCTTGGAATTGATGCGCCAGGGCATGGGCCGCAACGACATTTTTGCCGAGACCGGCAACATGGTCGCGGTGGAAAATGTCAGCCTCTCCGTGCGTGCCGGCGAGATTTTCGTCGTCATGGGCCTTTCAGGCTCAGGCAAATCCACCCTCGTGCGCCTGTTGAACCGCCTGATCGAGCCCACGGCCGGCCAGGTGATTCTCGATGGCCGCGATATTGCGCCCATGTCGGCCGCCGAATTGCAGGCCGTGCGCCGCCAGAAAATGGCCATGGTGTTCCAGTCCTTCGCGCTGCTGCCCAACCGCAACGTGCTGGACAACGTCGCCTACGGCCTGGAAGTGGCCGGCATGAAAAAGGCCGAGCGCTACGGCATCGCCCAGACCGCCCTGGCCCGCGTGGGTTTGGATTCCTACGCCAAGCTGCTGCCCAGCGAATTGTCCGGCGGCATGCAGCAGCGCGTGGGCCTGGCCCGTGCGCTGGCCGTCAACCCTTCCGTGCTGCTGATGGACGAGGCATTTTCCGCGCTGGACCCGCTCATCCGCTCGGAAATGCAAAACGAGCTGCTGCGCCTGCAAAAGGAAGAGCAGCGCACCATCGTCTTCATCTCCCACGATATTGACGAGGCCATCAAGATCGGCGGCCGCATCGGCATCATGAAGGACGGCCGCCTGATTCAGGTCGGCACGCCCTCGGAATTGATCCAGTCCCCGGCCGACGATTTCGTCCGTGATTTCTTCCGCAACGTGGACGTGTCGCGCTTCCTCAAGGCGTCCAATATTTTGACGCGCGTGGAACGCAACACCTTCACCTGCAACCCCGGCGCACCGGCCTCCCGCTATCTGAACCAGATGATTGACGGTGCCATGGAGTGTGCCTACGTCTGCGACGAATCCGGCAAATACCAGGGTTGCGTCACTCAAAATTCACTGCACCAGGCCGGCTCCGGTTCCATGCAGGAGGCATTCCTGGCCGACGCCGGTGCAGTATCGCTGGATTCCGATTTGCATCAGCTCGCCGATATTGCCCTGGGCCAGACGCACGACGTCCCGGTCATCGACACCTTTGGCCGCCTGGCCGGCGTGGTGTCCTGCCGCACGATTCTCAAGCAAGTGATGGAACGGAGAATGGCATGAACTCGACTTCCTCCGCGATCGGCCAATTCGCCGAACAGTTTGTCAATTTCCTGATCACCCATTTCGGAAGCTGGTTCGATGCCTTTTCGGCCGGACTGAGCAGCGTGGTCAGACTGCTGGAACAGGGACTGGCCGCCATTCCCTTCTACGTGATGCTGGGTGCCTTCGTGGCCCTGGCGCTGTGGCGGCGCGGGCCGGTATTTTCCATTTTCGTGGGCCTGGCCCTGGGCGCCATCAATTACATGGGGCTGTGGAACCAGACGGTTTCCACCTTGGCCCTGGTGATTGCAGCCACGGTGCTGAGCCTGGCCGTTGGCGTGCCGCTGGGTATTTGGGGTGCGAAAAACGAGCGCGTGGGCGTCGTCATGCGCTCCGGCCTGGATTTCATGCAAACCATGCCGGCTTTCGTGTACCTGATTCCGGCCGTGATTTTGTTCGGCCTGGGCCAGGTGCCTGCCGTGCTGGCGACCATCGTGTTTTCCATGCCGCCCGTCGTCCGCCTGACCACGCTGGGTATTCGCCAGGTGCGCCCCGAATTGCTGGAAGCCGGCCGATCCTTCGGCAGCACCGAGTGGCAAATGCTCTGGAAAATCCAGTTGCCCAACGCCCTGCCCTCCATCATGGCCGGCGTCAATCAAACCATCATGATGGCGCTGTCCATGGTGGTGGTGGCGTCCATGATTGGTGCCGGTGGCCTGGGTGAATATGTGCTCAGCGGCATCCAGCGCCTGGATATCGGCATCGGCTTCGAAGGCGGCTTGGGCGTCGTGCTGCTGGCCATCATTCTGGACCGCCTGACCGAGAGTTTTGGCGTCAGGAAGGCCAAGAAGGCCAAGCCCACCGCGTCCAAGGCCAAGAGCCCTTTGAGCCGCGCATTCCGTACCTGATCCCCAAACCCGATTTTGAGTTTCACCACACGAAGGAGAGGTCACCATGAGCACAAGCTCCATCAAATCCTGCATCGCAACGCTGACGTTTTCAGCCGTTGCCCTGGGTGCCGGCACCGGCACGGCGGTTGCGGCGGAACCGATGAAAATCGGCTACACCAATTGGGCGGATGTCATGGCGGTCGTGCACGTTGCCAAATACGTGCTGGAAACCAAGCTCAAGCAACCGGTGCAATTGGTGAACGCCGATATCGGCATTCAATACCAGGGCGTGGCCCGCGGCAGCCTGGAAGTGATGATGGGCGGCTGGCTGCCCGTGACGCACGCCACCTACTACGAGAAGTACAAGTCCGAAATGGATGACGTGGGCGTCCTCTACACGGGCGGCAAGAACGGCTGGGCCGTGCCTGCCTACGTGCCGGAGTCCGAGGTCTCCTCCATTGCCGACCTGGCCAAGCCGGAAGTGAAGGCCAAGTTCAACGGCACCGTGCAGGGTATCGAGCCCGGCAGCGGCGTGATGCGTGCCGCCGAGGCGACGATGAAGGCATACGACCTGGGCGCCGCCGGCTACAAACTCCAGTCCGCCAGCGAGGCCGGCATGCTGGCCACCATTTCCCGCGCCTACCCGCAAAAGCAATGGGTGGTGGCCACGGTATGGAGCCCGCATTGGCTGTTCCAGAAGTGGAATATGCGCTACCTGAAGGACCCCAAAGGCAGCCAGGGTGGCGAGGAGCAAATCCACGCCTTCGGTTCCAAGCAATTTGCGTCCAAGTTTCCCCAGGCCTACGCTTTCGTGAAAAACTTCAAGCTGGATTTGGCTGACGTTGAAAGCATCGAAGCCGAAGGCTACAGCACCAACAATTACGAGGCTGCCGCCAAGAAGTTCGTGGACAACCATCCGGAAAAGGTCAAGGCCTGGCTGCCCCAGTAATTTGATCTGATCACCGCGAGCTTTTGACAAAGGCTGCCCGGCCCGGCTCACTTGAGCAGGGGCGGGCAGCCTAATTCTGTTTTTGCAAGGAATATGTACGCTGCGGGATGAGGTTCCGGCAGGTTTGATGGAACAGTTAAACGCATGAGAATGCCCACGCAGCCCGCCAAAGGGTACCGGCGCCTTTTTCCGTCGCTGATGGCGCTGGTTCAATTCGAGGCCGTGGCCCGGCTTCAAAGCTTTACCGAGGCTGCGGCCGAATTGGGCGTGACCCAGGCGGCGGTGAGCAAGCAGATCAAGATGCTGGAAGAATCGGTGGGTGCGGCCTTGTTCGTCCGGCAATATCGTTCCATCGCCTTGACGCACGAGGGCAAGGCTTTGTCCGTGGCCATGTCCGGCGCCCTGCAAGGGATTGCCAGCGTTTACGATGAGCTGGCGCAAGGCCATTTCGAGCAGGAAATCATTCTCGCCTCCACGGCTGCCCTCACCCATTTTTGGCTGCTGCCCAATCTGGCGACGCTGCGCGCCATGAATCCGGCCATCAAGTTGCGGTTGACCACGCAGATGTTCAATGCCGACCTGCGGCGCAATGAGTTTGATGTGGCCGTGCGCTGGGGGCACGGCCAATGGCAGGACGGAACATCGATCTTCCTGTTCAAGGACGAAGCCTTTCCCGTCTGCTCGCCCGCCTGGCTGGCCGCCCATCCGCAGCCCATCACCACGGAAAACCTGGCCTCGCAGCCCTTGATCGATTACGACGCCACGTCCGAGGACTGGATGAATTGGGACAAGTGGTTCAAGCATTTGGGGTTTCACAGGCCGCGCCTGAATTGCAGCTTGCGCTGCACGCTTTTCAACGATGCGGTGCAAGCCGCCTTGCATGGCCAAGGCATCACGCTGGGCTGGCGGGCCTTGATCCAGGACGATTTGGCCGCGGGCCGCCTGGTCCGCATCACCCAGGCCACCGTCCAGCCTTCGGAAAGCTATTACGCGGTGATTGCACCGGGCAATGAGAATCGGCCCGTCGTGCAAACGCTGCTGCAGTGGATCAGGCAAGGCCTTGATTAGGCCGCCTTTCGCGGCGCCAAAACCCGCGCCTGCACCTGGGTGTCCTGCCCGGCTGCCCCGCGTTTTCTCAGCGCGCTCCACACGCCGCTGCCCATGATCAGCAGGCCACCCCAAACCGCCGGTTTGTCTGGAATTTCTCCGAAAGCCAGCCAGCCTCCCAAGGCAGCGAAAACCAGTTGGCAATACAGGAATGGCGTTAGCGCGGAGGCCATGGTCCTGCTGTAGGCCAGCACCAGCAATTGGTGGCCGACGGCGGAACACGTGGCGATCAGGATAATCAGCGCACCCCAGGGAAATGCGGGCCAACCGGCCCAAACCATGGGCAGCAACAAGCTCAGTGCCGTGAAACCCGTGACGCTGGTGTAGAAAAAGACCGAATCGGTGGATTCCGTCTTGACGATCACGCCGGTCACGGCCTGGAAGGCCGTATACGTCAGCAGGAACCCAATGGGCAGCAATATCGCGGCATCCCACGGCCGCAAACCGGGGCGAACCACGCACAGCACCCCTGCCAACCCCAAGGCCAGCAAACCCCATTGCAGGCGGTCCACGGGCTCGTCCAGCGATTTGGCGGCAAATACCGTCATCAATACCGGCATCAGCATGACGATGGCCGTGACTTCGCCCACGGGCAGGTATTTGAAGATGAGCACGGAGAATGCATTGCAGCACAGCAGGATCAAGGCCCTGCAGACATGCAGGACGGGCCGGCGGGTTTGCCAAACCTTGCCCTGCACATGCCGCTGGTGGTTCAAGCCCATCCAGATCATTTGAATGGCATAGCGCACCCAGAGGATCAAAACCAGGGGCACACTGGCGCTGATCAGTTTGGAGCCCGTGTCGTAGGCGGCAAACAGCGCCATCGACAACAGCACACAGATGACGCCCTGGTCATGGCGGTCCAGTTTTTTCATGCAACAGCCTTTTGCTTCACGCCGAAATTCGAATCCATTTTTCAGGGTGAAGTTTTCGACGGGCAGGCTGTGAGCGTCAATGCGCTTTATTTTCCAGGCGGCATGACTCCAGGTTATGCGGCTTGTGAAAACCTGTGCCGGCCTGCGCGGTGCGGCCCAATGAAAAGCGGCGCCGTTCATCACGGCGCCGCCTGGTGGGGAATGGAAACTGAAAAGCCGCGGTGGCGGTTCAGCGGTCTATGACCAGATCGCTCAACGGCTTGGAGCAGCAGGGCAGGAAGAACCCCACGTCCACCTCGCGCTGGCGAATGCCGCCGTTGTGCTTCATGTCCACCGAGCCGGACACCAGTTTCGACTTGCAGGTGCCGCACAGCCCGTTGCTGCAGGAGGACGGCAGCCGCACGCCGGCCTGGCGGGCGGCAGCGAGCACGGATTGCCCGGCGCCCACGGCAATGCACTTGTCCTGCTTGGCGAAGCTGACCTTGAACGTGGCCTCGGCCGCGGCGGCTGCCGCCGGAGCGGCCACCTCCTCGTCCAGCACCGCGGCATCAAAGCTCTCCTCGAAGTAGCGCCCGGCCGGCACGCCCAGCGCCAGCGCCAGCTCGCGCACCGCCTTCATGAAGGGCGCCGGGCCGCAGCACATCACCGTGCGCTGCGCCAGGTCAGGCACCGCCACTTTCAAAAGCGCCTCCGACACGCGCCCCGTCACGCCCGTGTAGCCCGGCTCGTCGCCCGCCCTCTCGGGCAGGAACAGCAGCCGGAAGTTGGGCGTGGTCTTGGCGCGGTAGAGCAGCTCGTCGCGGAACACCAGGTCCGCCGGCGTGCGCGCCGCGTGCAGGAACACGACGTCCGGGTGGCGCCGCGCATCGGCCAGGGCGCGCACCATGGACATCACGGGCGTGATGCCGGAGCCGCCGGACACCAGCAGCAGCGGGGCGTCCGCCTGCGCCGGCAAGGTGAACGTGCCGGAGGCGCCGGTGGCGCGCAGCGTGCTGCCGGGGGCCAGGTGGTCGTGCAGCCAGTTCGACACCTTGCCGCCCTCCACCCGCTTGACGGTGATGGCGATGGCGCGCGGCATCAGCGGCGAGGAGGAGACGCTGTAGCAGCGGCTGTGCGCCTCGCCGTCAATGTCCAGCTCGAACAGGAAGTACTGCCCCGCCGTGAAGCTGAAGTAGCGCTCCTCGCGGGCGCGCAAGGTGAAGGTCTTGACGTCGTGCGTCTCGGCGCGCACATCCACGCACACGAGGTCCTGGTCGGCCTCGCGGTTCCAGTACGCGCCCGGGGCGCAGGAAATGGGCCATGCCAGCTCAGTAGCCATGGGCCTGCATCCGCTGGACGTACCAAGAGGCGAAGTTGTCGAGCTGCTTCTCGGTGTGGGGCGAGTAGACGCCCGGCTCGTAGGCGGGATCCTGCACGCCGGCCTGGGAGCGGGCGACGAGGTCGGCGTCCTGGTCGGTGGTGGCGATCCACACGTCGGTCAGCCTGTTCAGGTCGTAGTCCACGCCTTCCCGGGCGTCCTTGTGCACCAGCCACTTGGTGCGCACCAGCGTGGTGTCGGCCGTCAGCGGGATGACCATGGCGCTGACCACGTGGTCGCCCATGAAGTGGTTCCAGCCGTTGTGGCCCCATAGGTGCGTGTCGCCCAGGTCCTTGCGCGTCATGCTGCCCATGAGCTTGGCGCAGGCGGCCTTGCCGTCAGGCGTCTGCGATTCGCCGCCGCCGTTGATGGCCAGGCGCTGGGTGCGGAAGTTGGTTTCGCAGTCGATCACGCGCTCGACGTGGGAGGACTTGAAGCCTTCCGCCTCCCAGCGCTTTTCGCGGGCGATGCGGTCGGCCACGTGCTGCTCGGCACGCGCGCGCTCCTCGGCGCTCATGGCGGCGGGGTCGAAGCCGAAGTCCAGGTCGAAGAAGGTCACGCACAGCTCCGGGTGGCTGCCCACGCAGTGGTAGCACTCGCGGTTGTTCTCCATGGTGAGCTTCCAGTTGCCCTTCTCGATGACGTCCACCTGGTGCGCCACCTTGGCGTCGCGCAGGCCGTAGGGGGCCAGGCGCTCCTCCATCACGTCCTGCAGCACGGCGATGTCCTTGGGCGGGTTCTCGCCCAGGCAGACGTAGAGCAGCCCGCCGACGTTGCGCACGGCCACGGGCTTCAGGCTGCGGCAGGACTTGTCAAAGTCCACGCCCATGTGCGGCGCGTGGATCAGCTCGCCCGTGGGCTCGTAGGTCCACTGGTGGTAGGGGCACACCAGCTTGGAGATGACGGTGGCGCCGGCGTCGAGGATGCGCGCGCCGCGGTGGCGGCAGGTGTTGTGGAAGGCGCGCACCTGGCCGTCGTCGTCGCGCAGCAGGATCAGCCCGGCCTTGCCGATGTCCAGCACCTGCGCGTCGCCCGGCTCGGGAATTTCACATTCCAGCCCAACCAAGATCCAGTGGTTCTGGAAGAACACCTGCATGTCGGCCTCGAACACGTCAGGCCGCGTGTAGAGCCCCGCCGGCAGCGCGTGATGGGGACGGCGTGAAGACAGCAGCGAAGAGAGGGAGGGCAGCGTGGCGGTGGACACGGTCAAGTGCTCCTTTTGAATGACTTGAAGTCATGATAGGAGCCGACATTTACCCGTTCAACGGCATTTTGATTTATGTCTAGCATGACTTAAAGTCATGCAAACAGGCTGATCCGGGATTGCCCTTGCCCATCCGAAAGAACTTTCCCTCGCTCAACGCCCTGGTGGTGCTGGAGGCGGCCGTGCGGCACCGCAGCTTCACCGGCGCGGCGGCCGAGCTGGGCGTGACGCAGGCGGCGGTGAGCCGCCAGGTGGCGCAACTGGAGCAGGAGTTGGACACGCTGCTGTTCATCCGCCGCCACCGCGCCATAGAGCCCACGCCGCAGTGCCAGGTGCTGGCCTCCTCGCTGGCGCTGAGCTTCGCCAACATCGCGCAGAGCGTGGAAATGGTGCGCTCCACCAAGCGGCAGGAGACGGTGACGGTGGGCGCGACGCTGGCGCTGTCCACCTTCTGGCTGCTGCCCCGCATGGGCGAGTTCCGCAAGCTGCACCCTTCGGCGCAGATCCGGCTGATGTCGCAGGACTCGCGCTTCAACCTCAACAGCGGCGACGTGGACGTGATCATCCGCTACGGCCTGCCGCCGTTCGAGGATGGCGTGGTGCTGGCCTCGCGGGCCGACGAGGTGTTTCCCGTGTGCTCGCCCGCCTATGCGCAGCGCATGGGCGGCGGGCAGGCGCCGTTCCGGCAGGCGGGGCTGGAGCTGATCGAGCAGGACGCGATCGACCGCTCCTGGTACTCGTGGCAGGACTGGTTCATGCGCACGGGCATCGCCACGGCCGGGGCGCAGCCGCGGCTGCGCTTCAACCACTACACCGACGTGCTGCAGGCCGCGCGCGCTGGCCATGGCATTGCGCTGGGCTGGGGCTTGCTGGTGCAAAGCCACCTGGAGGACGGCACGCTGGTGCGCCTGGGCGACGCCGTGGTCGGCGCCGAGGGCCGCTACAACGTGGTCGTGCCCGTGCGGCGCTCACTGCACCCGCTGCGGGACATCTTCGTGGAGTGGCTGGCGGCGAGCTTGTCGAAGTGAGCGGGGCTGCAGTCGGCGCCCTTGCCTCGCCTTGTTGTGTGCCACTGGCAATCAGCCGGCGAACCACCGGGCCGGCACGGTGACGATGGACGGGAACAGCACCATCAGGAACATGACGATGAACTGCGCCGTCATGAACGGGATCACGCCGCGGGTGACCTCGTCCATCTTCATGCGGCCCACGCCGGCCACGACGTTGAGCACCGTGCCCACGGGCGGCGTGATCAGGCCGATGGCGTTGTTGATGATGAACAGCACACCGAAGTAGACGGGGTCGATCCCGGCCTGCTTGATCACCGGCATCAGCACCGGCGTGAGGATCAGGATGGTGGGCGTCATGTCCATGGCCGTGCCCACGGCCATGACCAGCACCATGATGGCGATCAGCAGCAGGGTCTGGTTGCCCATGAAGGGCTCCAGCAGGCTGATCATCTGGCTGGGAATGTCGGCGACCGTGATCAGCCAGGCCGACACCATCGCCGCGGCCACCAGGAACATGATCACGGCGGTGGTCTTGGCCGCGCTCACGAACACCTCGTAGAGCTGCTTGATGCTCATCTCGCGGTATATGAGCATGGACACCAGCAGCGCGTAGACGGCGGCCACCACGGCGGCCTCGGTGGGCGTGAACACGCCCATCTTCAGGCCCACGATCACGATCACCGGCAGGCCCAGCGCCCACAGCGATTCGCGCAGCGCCGCAAGCTGCTCCTTGAGGCTGGCCTTGGGCGGGGGCTGGATGTTCTCGCGCTTGGCCACGAAGTACCAGGCGATGGCGATGGACAGGCCCATCAGGATGCCCGGGACGATGCCCGCCAGGAACAGCTTGGAAATCGACACGTTGGCCGCCACGCCGAAGATCACGAAGCCGATGGACGGCGGAATGACGGGCGCGATGATGCCGGCCGAGGCGATGAGGCCGCCGCTCTTGGCCTTGTCGTGGCCCGCCTTGACCATCATGGGCAGCAGCAGCGCCGCCAGCGCCGCCGTGTCGGCCACCGCCGAGCCCGACAGCGCGGCCAGCATGCACGCGGCCAGGATCGCCACGAAGCCCAGGCCGCCGCGCTTGTGGCCCACGAGGGTCAGCGCCAGCTTCACGATGCGCGCCGACAGGCCTCCCACGTTCATGATCTCGCCGGCCAGCATGAAGAAGGGCACGGCCAGCAGCGGGAAGGAGTCGGCGCCGTTGATCACGTTCTGCGCCAGGATCTGCGCGTCGAACATGTCCAGGTGCCACATCAGCGCGACGCCCGACACCAGCAGCGAGTACGCGATAGGGATGCCCAGCGCCATGGCGCCCAGCAGCGAGCCCAGGAAAATGAAAACGGTCATGGTGAAGTCCTTATCCGGTGGCTTGTGGGCTCAGCGCTGCGGCGCAACGCGAGGCGGCTGGACGTCGGGCTTCATGGGATCGTCCAGGTGCAGGTCGTGCAATGCCGCCAGGTCTTCGGACTCCTGCACCATGACGAGCTCTTCGTCCCTGACCTTGCCGGTGAGCGTGCGCAGGAGCTCACGCAACAGCAGCAGTGCAGCCGAAACGGCGAAGAACACGCCCGCACCGTAGAAGATCGCCACCGACGCACCGGTGACCGGCGCCTGCACGTCGAGGTTGATTTGCGCCTGCGCCAGAGCGCCGCTGAACAGCAGCCCTGTCACGAACAGCATCGTGAGCTGGCTGATAACCAGGCAGACCTTCTTGCCGGTCTTGCCCAGGCGCGAGACCAGCATGTCGGTACCCAGGTGGCCGTGCTCCTTGAGGGCCACGATCGCACCCAGGAAGGTCAGCCACACGAACAGCCAGCGCGAAACTTCCTCGGACACCGTGATGCCGGAGTTGAAGGCGTAGCGCAGCACCACGTTGCCGAACACCAGCACGACCATGACGGCCAGTGCCAGGGCGATCAATGCATCGATCAGACGGCAGTAGCCGTCCAGGAACCTGGACACCATGTTGGTCTCCTTTGATTTGTGGGTACGGAATCCCGGGCTTGTCAGGGGATCTGAGCAATGCGCAGCAGGTTGGTGGTGCCGGAAACGCCAAAGGGCATGCCGGCCGAGATGACGATGGTTTGTCCCGCCTCGCCGAAGCCTTCGCGGCACGCGGTGACGCAGGCCAGGTCGGTGATCTCCGGCATGTCGGCCACGTCGTGGCACAGCACGGCATGCACGCCCCACACCAGCGCCAAGCGCCGCGCCACGGCCAGGCGTGGCGTCATGCCGATGATCGGAGCAGCGGGCCGCTCGCGCGCCATGCGCAGCGCCGAGTAGCCTGCGCTGGTGTAGGCCACCGTGGCCGCGGCCTGCAGCAGCTCCGTCACGTGGCGCACGGCGAAGCCGATGGCGTCCGGCGCATTGGAGGGCGGGTCCGTGCGCGAGGCGTCGATGGCGGCCCGGTAGTGCGGGTCGCCCTCCGTGTGGCCGACGATGCGGCTCATCATGCGCACGGCCTCGACGGGATAGCGCCCGCTGGCCGACTCGGCCGAAAGCATCACCGCGTCGGCGCCCTCGTAAATGGCGGTGGCCACGTCCGAGGCCTCGGCGCGCGTGGGCACCGGGGCAGTGACCATGGATTCGAGCATCTGCGTGGCCACGATCACCGGCTTGCCCGCGCGGCGGCAGGCATGGACGATGCGCTTCTGGATCGCGGGCACGGCTTCAGCGGGCATCTCCACGCCCAGGTCGCCGCGCGCCACCATCACGGCGTCGGTCTCGGCCACGATGGCGTCCAGCGCCGCGATGGCCGCCGGCTTCTCCAGCTTGGCCACGATGCCGGCCCTGCCCTCCACCAGGGCACGGACCTCGGCGATGTCCTGCGGCCGCTGCACGAAGGACAGCGCCACCCAGTCCACACCCAGTTTCAGGCCGAACTGCAGGTCCTTGCGGTCCTTCTCGGTGAGCGCCGAGAGCGGCAGCACCACGCCGGGCACGTTCACGCCCTTGCGGTCCGACAGCGGCCCGCCGTTGAGCACGCGAGTTTCCGCAAAGTCCGCGCCGCAGCGCTCCACGCGCAGGCGCACGCGGCCGTCGTCCAGCAGCAGCTCCGCCCCGGGCTGCAGCGCCGCGAAGATTTCGGGATGAGGCAGCAGCACCCGGCCGGCACTGCCCGGCGCCTTGGCATCGAGATCCAGGCGAAACGCCTGGCCCTCGGCGAGCTGTATCGGCCCGCCGGGAAAGGTGCCGATGCGCAGCTTGGGGCCCTGCAGGTCCAGCAGCACACCGATGGGGCGCCCGCCCTGGCGTTCGACCTCGCGAATGATCTCCAGGCGACGCTGGTGGTCCTCGTGCCTGCCGTGGCTGAAGTTCAGGCGGAAGACGTCGGCGCCGGCGTTGAAAAGGGCCTGTATGGTCTGGAAGTCATCGCTGGCCGGGCCGAGGGTGGCGACGATCTTGGCATGCTTGCTTGGCCGCATTGCAGTGGATCTCTGGTGTGCTTGAACGCGCGCGGCCTTACGGCTTGCGCACCTTCTCGATCTCGCCGAAAAGCTCCTTCACGAGCGTCTCGCCGACCTGGGCGCTGTACTTGGCCACCACGGGTTGGACCTTGGCGCGGATGCGCTCCATTTCCGCCGGCGCGATGGCCGTGACCTGCATGCCGGCAGCCTTGAGCGCCTGCAGCGATTTTTCGTTGACCTCGCGGTTGGTCTTGCGCTGATACACCGCCGCTTCGGTGGCGGCGTCCTGGATGATCTTCTTCTCGTCGGCGGACAGGCCGTCCCAGAACTTCTTGCTCATCAGCAGGGGCAGCGGCGTGTAGCTGTGCCTGGTGACGCTCAGGTACTTCTGCACCTCAAAGAGCTTCGAGCTCTCGACCGTGGTGTACGGGTTCTCCTGGCCGTCCACGGCCTTTTGCTCCAGTGCCGAGTACAGCTCGGGGAACGGCATCGGCACAGCATTGGCACCCAGGGCGTTGAAGGTGTCTATGGCCACGCTGTTTTGCTGCACGCGCACCTTCAGGCCCTGGATGTCCTCCAGCTTTTGCACCGGTCGCTTGCTGTTGGTCAGGTTGCGAAAGCCGTGCTCGAACCAGCTCAGTCCGACCAGGCCCTTGGCGGGCAGCCGCTCCAGCAGCTGCTTGCCCACGGGGCCGTCCATCACGGCATCCACTTCCTTTTCGTTGTTGAAGAGGAAGGGCAGGTCCAGCGCCGCAAACTCCTTGATGATCCCGACGAGCTGCGACGAGGCGACGGCCGACATCTCCACCGTGCCGCCCTGCATCGCCGACAGCATCTGCACCTCGCCGCCCAGCGTGCCGCCGGCATAGATCTTGACCTTGATCTTGTTGCCGCTGTGCTGGGCCACGAGGTCGGCGAACTTCTGCGCGCCCAGGCCATGCGGATGCTTGATGTCGTAGATGACGGCGTACTTGATGGTGCGTTCCTTGATGTCCGCCGCCATGGCGCCGGTGGCGCCGACCACGAGCAGCGCACCCAGCATGCTGGCTGCGAGGGTCTTGAGCTTCACGTTGTTCATCGTTGTCTCCTTGGATTTGTCGTTTACAGGCCGCGGGCGCCGGAAGCCAGGAAGCCTCCGTCCACAGGCAGGGTCACGCCGCTGGTGAAGCCGGCGTCTTCGGATACCAGGTACATCACGGCCGCGGCGATCTCGCCGGTCGTGCCATAGCGGTTCATGGGAATGGCGTTGCAGTACTCCTGGCGGAACTGGTCGGTGTGCAGCGCGCGCGTCATGGGCGTGTCCACCGGACCGGGCGCCACGGCATTGGCCGTCACGCCATGCTCGGCCAGCTCCACGGCCATCTGGCGGGTCAGCGCGATCACGGCGCCCTTGGAGGTGCCGTAAGCCGTGCGGCCCGTGCCGACCGCGCGCATGCCGGCCACCGAGGCGATGTTCACGATGCGCCCCCACTTGTGGCGCACCATCAGGCGGGCCGCCTGCTGCGAGCACAGGAACGCCCCGGTGACGTTGACGTTCATCGTCGCCACGAAGTTGTCCACCGGGAACTCCAGGAACGGGAACACCTTGGCGATGCCGGCACTGTTGACGAGCACGTCGCAGCGGCCGTGGCGCTGCTCCACCGCGGCGAAGGCGCAGGCCACGGACTCCGCGTCGCCCACGTCGATGGCCTGCGCCTCGGCCTGCAAGCCCTGCGCGCGCAGCTCGGCGGCCGTCTTCTCGGCCGCTTCCGTGTCACGGTCGGCCACCACGACCGTCATGCCGGCCGCGGCCAGCCGCTGGCACACGTCGGCGCCTATGCCCATCGCGCCACCGGTGACGAAGGCCACGCGCTGCGGGGAAGTTGCTTGTTGCATGCTGCTTTGCTCCTGTTTCATTGAATTGGGGTGATGGGGCGGCTCAGGCCGGCAGGCCACTACCCCGGAGTGCCTTCACAAAATAGTCGGCGCTGCCCATCTGCCCGCCCTTGAGGGCCAGCTCCAGCCCTTGCAGGTACGGCTGGTTCGACAGCAGCCGGCACAGCGGCGCACCAGGTGCGAGCCGGGCCTTGATTTCCAGGGCATCGGGCGCCAGCACCTGCGTGATGCGGCTGGAGGTGTCTCCGCCGGAGAGCACCAGGCGGCGCAACGGGTGCGCACGCACGATCGCGTCGACCACCTCGCCCAGCCGGTCGCTGACCAGGCGGCCGCCGTGGTGCCGGGCCGCATCGGCGCTGTAGCCCTGCGCCTGCAGGGCCTGGATCAGCGCATCGATGCGCGCGTCGTCGGGACCGCGGGCGGTGTGCATCACGACACTGGCACCGGTGGCCAGGACATCGAGCACCTCCCGCACCAGGCGCTGCACGGCGGCGCCCGCTTGCGACTCCAGGCTCAAGGCCTGTACGTCGATGGTCACCTCCCTGAAACCTGTATCCACGGCCGTCTGGATCTGCGTGGCGCTCAGGCGTGACGCACTGCCGGAGACCACCAGCACCTGCTCGACCGCTTCAAACTGGCTGTAGCGGTCCGCAGCCTTGGCAGGGGCGGCCTGTCCGTCCTGCTGTTGCCAGTGCTGGGTCAGCCCGTACTCCACGCCGGAGCCACCGACCACGAACAGTGGCGAAGCCTGTGCCGAAGCCATCTGTTGCAGGCATTCGCCCGCCTGCGTCAAGTGCCCGGCCTCCAGGCCGTCGAGCACGACGGCCTGGAAGGAGGGCGCCATGGCCGCCAGCTGCCCGGCCAAGGCGCCCGCAGCCGCCTCGAAGCGGGTCAACGGCAAGTGGCCGATGGGCATCGTCGTTTGCTGGCCCAGGTGCCGGGCCAGATCGGACTCGTGCATGGGCGTGACGGGGTGCACGCTCATGATGGGATGCCGGTCGATCCGGTACACCTGCCCGTCGGTGCCGGAGCGGGCAAACAGGTGGCCGAACAGGCAGTAGCGTCCCAGTGCAGGCGTGGCGGCCACGATGGGGATGAGCGGCTGCGTGAAGGCCTCGCGCGCCAGCTCCATCACATGGCCGATGCTGCCGGTGGCCGGCGCACTGTCGAAGGTCGAGCAGACCTTGTAGTGCACCAGCGGCGTGGGCAGCGCCGCCAGGCCGGCGAACACCCCCGGCAGGTGGGCATCCAGCTCCGCGGTCGTCATGGCGCGGCTGCTGCCGGCCACGCCGATGGCGTCGAAGCCGCCCAGGGCGTCCATCTGCTGCGGTGTCGGCACCGACAGGAACAGCGCGCAACGCAACCCGCTGAAGGCCAGGACCTCCAGCGCGTCGGTGGAGCCGGTGAAGTCGTCACCGTAGAAGGCCAGGCGCAGCGGCCTGGAAGCACGTTGGTCAGACATGGCCTGCACCTCAGCGACCGGCGAAGTGCGCCAGCGCCCGTCGCAGCGCCGGATGGGTGCGGGCATAGGCCTCCAGGCTCACACCCTGCATAGCCGCTTCCCAGCCTTCTCGCATGCTGTTCACGCCGGCGGCGATGCCGTCCGGATGGCCGATGATGCCGCCGCCGGCCAGGTGCATCAGGTCGCTGGAGCGGAGCTCGCGGTACATGTCTGGTGCCTGAGAGGCCCATTGCCCTGAAGAGAAGACCGGCATCAGCGGCTTGAGGCCGGCGAAGTCCGAGAGGCAGGCGCGGGCCGAGTCCAGCACCGATTCGTCGGGCTCCCAGAACTTGCTGCGCAGCCCGTTGACGTGCAGCTGGTCCACGCCCGCTAGGCGCCACAGCTTCTGGTAGGCCTTGAACGAGAAGCCCAGGCCCGGATGGCGCGTGAACGCACCCCAGCCGTTGCGATGGCCGTGGATGGGCAGCCGCGCGTGGCGGCGCAGGTGCTCCACGGCGGCGAAGCCGACCCAGTTGATGCTGACCATCACGCAGGTGCCGCCCGCTTCGAGCACCGCGTCGTGCCGGCGCAGCATCTCGTCGATGGAGCCCGAGATGTTGATGGCGTACATCGGCATGCGGCCCAGGCGGTCGGCATGGCGGCGCAGCACCGGCATCACCGCCTTGAGCCGCTCGTCAAAGGGCGCGTAGGGCGGATCGGCGATCAGCTCGTCGTCCTTGATGAAGTCGATGCCTGCCGTGCACAGGTCGTCCGCCAGCTCGGCGGTCTGCTGCGGGGTCAAGCCGATGCTGGGCTTGATGATGGTGCCGATCAGCGGGCGCTCGAAGACGCCGGCCTGGCGCCGCGTGCCCTCGATGCCGAAGGCCGGCCCCTGGAACTGGGCGGCGTAGTCGGCAGGCAGGTCCAGGTCGAGCAGCCGCAGCGCCGTGACCTCGCCCAGCTCGAACAGGTTGCCCGCCACCGTGGCCAGCAGCGTCGACAGGTTCGCGCCGACGTTGGCGATGGGAAAGGCAATCTCGATCTCGGCACGGTGGAACACCGCCGGATTGCCATGGCGCGCCACGTGGGCGCTCGCCAGCGTGGGCTCCAGCATCGGAGGCAGCGGATCGATGCGCACCACGCGGGCCCGCGAACGTTCCTTGAGCTGCTCGGTTTCGCCGGGCAGCGACAGGAAGGTGCCGCTGGACTGCTCACCGGCGATGACCTGCGCCACCTTTTCCGACGGGACCGCGCTTTCGACGAGGTAGCGAGCACGGAATTCGGCGCGGGGAGAAGTCTGAGTCGTCATGGTGTGAGCTTTTTGCTGCGTCCGATCGAAACGAACGGGCGGGGTGGAGAAGGCTTCGATGGAGCGAATACTAGATACGGCACCCCTGGCGGACAAACGATATGATTTCCGTTAGCTGTGAGAAAAACTCACTCAACACCCGGATAAACCCGCAGATCGCTTTCACTCACTTGGAGAACCGGCATGGGCCTGGAGCGCTTGTCCCTGAATGCCTTGCGCGCCTTCGAGGCGACGGCCCGGCTGCGCAGCTTCAGCGCCGCGGCACAGGAGTTGTCGGTGACGCACGGCGCGGTGAGCCGCCATGTGCGGATGTTGGAAGACACGCTGGGATTGCCGCTGCTCAAGCGCAACGCACACGGTACCGAGACGACCGCCGAGGGGCAGCGCCTGGCCGAAGGCCTTTCGCGGGGATTCCAGCTGATTCAGGCCAGCGTCGAGCAGCTCAAGCCCGGGCCGCTGACGCTGTCGTGTTCCGAGTCGATCATGATGTATTGGCTCCTGCCGCGGCTCTCGCGCTTTCAGGAAGCCAACCCGGACGTCGAGCTGCGCTTCAACATGGGCTATGGGCCGGTGGACTTCGCGCGCGACAACATCAGCGTGGCGATCCGCTTGTCCACCATAGAGCCGCCCAAAGACGTCATCCGCACGAGTGCCGTCACGGAGTGGATAGGTCCGGTGTGTTCTCCGGCCTACCTGCAAAGCCTTCGGCTGACCTCAACGGCCGACCTGCCACGTGCGCGGCTGATGGTCTCGCGCACGCGCCCCCAGGCCTGGGACGACTGGAGCCACTGCTGCGGCACCGACCTCGGGGCATTGCACATCGCCGAGGCCTTCAATCATTTCTACCTGCTGATCCAGGCGGCCAAGTGCGGCCTCGGGATGGCCAACGTGCCACGCATGCTGGTGCACGATGACTTGAACAGCGGAACACTGGTGGCCCCGCTGGGTTTCCTGGCCGGACCCAACAAGCTTTCCATCTGGGTCGCCCCCCACCTGAACCGCCGATCGGACACGGTCAGGCTGGTGGATTGGCTGGCGCAGGAGCTGCGCACGTCGGAACGTTGAGCAGGAAGCGGGCCTCCTACAGGCTCAAGCCAGTTTCACGGCCGACACGGCGGCCCGCAGCCCAAGGAGGTAGCTGTCCACGCCGAAGCCGCAGATCTGGCCGCGCACGATCTCGGCGAACACGGAGTGGTGGCGGAAGGGCTCGCGGGCGTGGATGTTGGACATGTGCAGCTCCACGATGGGGCAGCTCAGGATGGCCAGCGCGTCGCGCAGCCCATAGCTGTAGTGCGTCCAGGCGCCGGCGTTGATGAGCACCGCGTCCACGCCGTCCGCATAGGCCTGGTGGATGCGCCCGGCCATCTCGCCTTCGCTGTTGGTCTGGAAGCTCTCGACGTCGGCGCCCAGCTCCCGGCCCAGCGCGCGCAGTTGCTCGTCGATCTGCGCCAGCGTGACCGTGCCGTACTGCTGGGGGTCGCGCTTGCCGAACATGTTGTGGTTGATGCCGTGCAGCATGAGCACTTTCACGGGGGGCTCCTGAGGAATGAAATGGAAGTGAAGTTGCAATGGCATTGCGATGGCATTGCAATGGCCGCCCTGGAGGACGGCCACTGGCACGGTGGCGCTTTACTTGCGCAGCTTGGCGAGCTCGGACTGCAGCGCCGCCACGGTGTCGGCGCCGACGATGGCGGTCTGCTTCTCGATCACGGGCTTGACCTTGTCGCGCAGCTTGGCGATCTCGGCCGGCGGCAGCTCCGTCACCTGCATGCCGGCCTTCTTGAGATCGTCGACGGCGATGTCGGCCTGGGTGCGCGAGACGCCGCGCTGGTAGGTCGTGGCCTGGGCCGCGGCTTCGGTGATCACGGCCCGCTCGTCGGCATTGAGCTTGTCCCAGAACTTCCTGGACACGATCAACGCCTGCGGGTTGTAGATGTGGCGCGTGAGCGCGAGGTACTTCTGCACCTCGTAAATCTTGTTGGCCTTGATGACGGTGGCCGGGTTCTCGTGGCCGTCTATGGCCTTTTGCTCCAGCGCCGGGTAGACCTCGGGGAAAGGCATGGGCGTGGCGTTGGCGCCCAGCGCGTTGAAGATGTCCACGTAGATTGGCGACTGGATGACGCGGATCTTCAGCCCCGCGATGTCGTCGGCCTTGTTGATGGGGCGCTTGCTGTTGGTGAGGTTGCGAAAGCCCAGGTCCCAGTAGTTCAGGCCGACCAGCCCCTTGGGCTCCAGCTTGGCAAACAGATTCTTGCCGAACACGCCATCGGTCACGGCATCGGCTTCCTGCGCGCTGTTGAACAGGAAGGGAAAGTCGTAGACGGCGAATTCCTTGACCTGCGACTGCAGGATGCCGGCGTTGAGCACGGTCATTTCGATGGTGCCGCCCTGCAGGGCCGACACGGTCTGCACGTCGCCGCCCAGCTGCCCGGAAGCGTAGAGCTTGACCTGCATCTTGCCGCCGGACTTCTGCGCCACCAGGTCGGCGAACTTCTGTGCGCCCTGCCCCTGGGGATGCTCCTTCGGGTTCTGGAACGCGAACTTGATGGCGTGCTCACGGATGTCGGCGGCCTGCGCGACGACGGGAAGCAGGGCCGCGACGGCGGCGGCCACGAAGGTGCGGCGGACGAGTTTCATGCGCTTGTCTCCTGAGTTTGGGCGCTTGTGGAAAGTCTTTGTTCTTGCTGTGAGCCTGCCCTGCCTTTCAGGGGCGGGGCGTTGAAGCCGCGGCGGCGCCAGCGCGCGGCCGCGCCGGGCCGTCAGGCGAGCGGCACCGTCAGTTGCCGGATCAACGCTGCCGTGTCGGGGCGCACGCCGCGCCACCACTGGAAGGCCTCGGCCGCCTGTTCCACCAGCATGCCGACGCCGTCGGCCACGCGCTGCACGCCGGCGCCCTGGGCCAGGCGCAGGAAGGGCGTGAGCCCCTTGGCATAGGCCAGCTCGTAGGCCAGTTGCGCCTGGCTGAACACGCTGGCGGGCACCGCGGGCAGCTCGCCCGTGAGGCTGGCCGACGTGGCGTTGAGCACGATGTCGAAGGACAAACCTTCCAGATCGTGCAGGCCGCAGCCGCGGATGGCGCCGGCATCGCCGCACTGCTGCGCCAGCGCCTGCGCCTTGGCCGCCGTGCGGTTGGCCAGCACGAACGCCGCCGGCTGCTGGGCCAGGAAGGGCAGCAGCGCCCCGCGGGCGGCACCGCCCGCGCCCAGCATCAGCACGCGCTTGCCCTGGAGGCTGAAGCCCAGGTTGCGCTGGATGTCGTTGACCAAGCCGATGCCGTCGAAGTTCTCTGCCCGCACCCGCTCGCCATCGAAGGCCAGCGCGTTGGCCGCGCCGGCCAGCCGCGCGGCTTCCGAGACCTCGGTGGCATAGGCAAAGGCATCGAGCTTGAACGGGGCCGTGATGTTCACGCCCCGGGCGCCGGCAGCGCGGAAGGCGTCCACCGTTTCCTTGAACCGGCCCAGCGGCGCTTCGAGCCGGGTGTACTCGATGTCCTGCCCGCTCTGGCGGGCGAACTCGGTGTGGATCAGCGGCGACTTGGAAAAGCCCACCGGGTTGCCGACGATGGCGTAGCGATCGGTCATGGCGGTCGTCCTTCAGAGCTTGGAAATAGCTGCCTCGGCAGCAACGGCGGCAACGGCTGCCTCGGCGTAGAGCACGCCCTCGGCCTCCAGGCGGGCGATGTCCTCGGTGCCGTAGCCCAGGCTTTGGGCGATGGCGCGGTTGTGCTGGCCCATCAGCGGCGCGGGCACCGTCTGCCGGGTGTCGCAGTCCGAGAAGCGGAACGGCGTGTTGGGCAGTTTGACTTTGCCCAGCACCGGGTGCTCGTGCTCGGTGACGACCTCGCGGGCGATGATCTGCGGGTCCTGCAGCACTTCGTCGATGCGCTGCACCTTGGCGCAGGGCACGTCTATGGCGTCCAGCGCCGCCAGGCACTCGGCCACGCTGCGCGTCTCGGTCCAGGCCCGCACCACGGGCAGGATCTCCAGCCGGTGCGCGTTGCGCCCGGCCGCGCTGTGAAAGCGCGTGTCGGCCGCGAAGGCTTCGCCGCCCACCAGCCGGGCCAGCCGCTTCCACGCGTCATCGACCTGCGCCGCGATCACGAGGTAGCCGTCGGTGGCGGTGAACACGCCGTAGAGCGTGCTGGTGGGCAGGTCGTGGCCGGTCTGCACCGGCACCTCCTGGCCGCCGGAGAGCGTGTAGCCCTGGATGGCGTACTCGTGCATGGACACCAGCGTGTCGTAGAGCGCCATGTCGATGTGCCGGCCCTTGCCGCTCTTGACGCGCCCCAGCAGCGCCGCGCAGACCGCGGCCACGCCGTGCGCGCCGGTGTAGAGGTCGCCCAGCGCGATGCGCAGCAGCGGCGGCGCCTCGCCGGGCTTGCCCACCATGGCCATGATGCCGCTCTTGGCCTCGGCGATCAGGCCGAAGCCGGCCCGATGCGAGTCCGGGCCGGTGTGGCCGTAGGCCGACACCGAGCAGTACACCAGCCCCGGGTTGCGCCGGGAAAGCGCCTCGTAGCCCAGGCCCAGCTTGTCCAGCGCGCCGGGGCGGTAGTTCTCGACGAACACGTCGGCCGTGTCCACCAGCTTGTGCATCAGCTCCAGCCCGCGCGGGTCCTTGAGGTTGATGCACAGGCCCTGCTTGCCCATGTTCTGCTGCAGGTAGTAGCCGCTTTGCCCGTTGATGAAGTAGGCGTGCTGGCGCCCCGCGTCACCCGTGGTTGGGCGCTCGACCTTGATGACCTCGGCGCCCAGGGCTGCCAGGCAGCGCGAGAGGTAGGGGCCGGCCAGGAAGTGGCTGTAGTCGATGACGCGTATGCCTGCCAGCGGCAAGGTTTCACTATTGCTCATGGAATGCTCCAGGCTCGTTGCAGTCGCAATCAGGCCGAAATCAGGCCGCGGACGGGCGCAGCGGGATCATCAGCCGGTGCTCGCCCTTCTGGACCACCTCGCCGCGCTGGTTGATCAGCTCCGAGGGCAGGATCACGATGCCCCAGCCCGGGCGGCTCTTGCTCTGGCGCGCCGTGCCGACGCGGAACTTCACGCGCACCTTGTCGCCGAGCTTGATGGGCAGCGCGAAGTCCCAGGTCCAGCCCATGGACATGCCCGGCTGGAAGCGCAGCGCACTGCGGGTCTTCAGGCCGTCCGCGATGGACAGGCCGAACAGGCCGTGCGCGACGCGGGTGCCGAAGGGCGTGGTGCGGGCATAGTCCTCGTCGGTGTGCACGGGCGTGAAGTCGCCGGTCAGCTCGGCGTAGGCCATCACGCGGGCTTCGGTCACCTCGTACTCGGGGCTGGTGCACTCGGCGCCTTCCTGGACTTCGTCCCAGTACAGCTCAGGCGTGCCGGGGTCGGGGCTGTGGCTCATGTCTCGTTCCTTGGGGTGGGTGTCTTGGTTCACGGCAGGGGTGCGGCCTCAGGCGCGCGGGTCCACCGCCAGCGCCTCGTCCACGGCGTTGCCGGTGGCTTGCAGGATTTCCACCGCCAGCCCGTCGGGCAGGCGCAGCCAGTTGCGGCCCTGGGGCATCTGCGTCACCCCAAAGGGCTTGGCGGCCTCCAGCGCGGCTTCCAGGTCGCTGGTCATCACGCCCAGGTGCGCCAGGCGCCCTTCCGGGCCTTCGAAGGCCGGGTCCTGGATGAACTGCATGCCGCCGATCGTCCAGACCTGGCGTGGCGCCTCGGGGTCGCCATCGACCATGCGCGTCGTCATGCCCAGCACTTCGCGAAAGAAACGCAGGTGCCACTGCAAGTCCTTCACGCGCACGGCCACGTGCTCGACGTAGGAACGGGTATTTGCCGTCATGGGATGTCTCCTTGTTTGATTCAGGCGGCGTGCAGCCGGCGCTCGATGCCCTTGATGCAGGCCACCAGCGTGCGGTTGACGGGCGTGGGCACGCCCAGGCGCTCGCCCTGGCGGACGACGGCGCCGTTGATGAAATCGACCTCGGTGACGGAGCCCTTCTCCAGGCTCTGCAGCATCGAGGTCTTGAACTGCGGCGGCAGCCCGGCGCTGGCCTTGAGCCAGGGCTGGCGCGGGTCGGTCATGGAGAGCTGCACACCCTGCGCCTGCGCCACGGCCATGGCCTCGGCCACGGCGGCCAGGGCGGTCTGCTCGATCTCCGGCACGGCGTAGAGGTCGCCATAGGTCAGGCCCGTGATGCCGGCCAGCGCGCCGGTGGCCACGTTGACCAGCAGCTTGTCCCACATCGTGCCGAGGATGTTGTCGCTGACAACGCAGCGCAGCCCGGCCGACTCGAAAGCCTTGGCCACCGCCTGGGCGCGAAAGCTCAGCGTGCCGTCCAGCTCGCCTATGAGCGTTTCCTTGTCCTTGACGCCTATGCGCACCTGGCCCGGCGCCAGCAGCACGCCGCCCACGTAGGTCTTGCCGGCCATCACGCGCTGGCGGCCCACGGCGGCGATGAGCTCGTCCTCATGCCCCAGGCCGTTTTGCAGCGACATCACCACCGTGTCGGGGCCGACGACGGCGGACGCCATCGCCATCACGCGCCGGGTGTCGAAGGACTTCACCAGCACGATGACCAGGTCCATGGGCTCCAGGGCGGCGGTGTCCGTGGCGGCGTGAACCCTCACGCGGCGCTCCACGCCGTCCTCGACCAGGCACAAGCCCTCGCGGTTCATGGCGTCCACATGGGCGGCATTGCGCGTCACCAGCGTGACCTCGCAGCCGCTTTCGGCCAGCACCCCACCGATGGCACATCCCAGGGCGCCCGCGCCCAATACACAAATCTTCAAGCTCATACCTCGCCGCTTGATGCCGCCAACTGCCACCTCTCGGCGGCGCATGGGGCGTGACGATAGGCAGGCGCCCAGCTGTTGGCTATGCAATGCCGGCAATACACTCCATTGCCTCACGCAATGAAGCATGGCCATGAGCACCGAAGACATCCCGCTGCCCGACCTCAAGCTGCTGCGCCTGTTCGAGCTGCTGTATGCCACGGGCAGCGTCACGCGCGCCGCCGAGCAGCTTGGGCAAAGCCAGCCCACGGTGAGCATCTGGCTGGCGCGGCTGCGCGAGCTGCTGCACGACCCGCTGTTCGTCCGCACACCCGCGGGCATGCAGCCCACGCCGCGCGCGCAAGCGCTCATAGGCACCGTGCGCGACGCGCTGGCCTGCGTGCGGCGCCTGGCCGAGACCGCGCCGGACTTCGACCCGGCGCAGGCCAAGCGGCGCTTTCGCATCTGCATGACCGACGCCAGCCACGTCACGCTGCTGCCGCAGATGCTGGCCCACGTGCGGGCCGTAGCGCCGGGCGTGCGGCTGGAGGCCGCGCGCATAGACGCCGACACCGCTCGCGCCCTGGAGGCGGGCGATGCCGACCTGGCCATCGGCCTGGTGCCGGGCCTGGAGGCGGGCTTCTACCAGCAGACGCTCTTCGCGCAGGACTGGGTGTGCCTGGCCAACCGCCGCCATCCGCGGCTGGCCGACGGGCGGCTCACGCTGCGCCGCTACGAGGCCGAGCCGCACGTGGCCATCGCCGCGGGCACCGGCTACCAGTTGCTGGCGGCCGTGCTCAAGGAGCGCCAGATCACGCGCGACGTGCACCTGGAGCTGCCGGGCTTCCTGGGGCTGCCGGCCATCGTCTCCACCACGGACCTCGTGGCCACGCTGCCGCGCCACATCGGCGAGACCCTGGCGCGCACGGCCGACCTGCTGGTGCTCAAATGCCCGCTGCCCCTACCGGGCTTCGAGGTCAAGCAGCACTGGCACGCCCGCTTCCACCACGATGCGGCCAACCGCTGGCTGCGCGGCGTGTGCGCGGCGCTGTTCATGCGGGAAGGCGCAGATCGCAAGGGCACGGCCCGTCCGGGCAAGTAAGGGCGGCCAGCATTGCCGGCTTTCATCGCCCCCGGCCCGTGGCTGGCCACAAACCGCTTCAACACCCATTTCGTGAATGCCATGACCCACACCCCGTTGCCCCCGTTGCTGTCTCCCTGCGCCAGCCCGCTGGTCCTGCTGGAGCACGTGAACCTGACGCAGCCGGACCAGCAGCTCGCCACGCTGTTCTACGTCGTGGGCCTGGGCTTCACGCGCGACCCGTTCCTCATGGTGGGCCTCGACAACATGTGGATCAACGTGGGCCGCACGCAGATGCACCTGCCCACGCGGGCGCCGCAGCGCCTGCGCGGACGCATCGGCCTGACGGTGCCGTGGCTGCGGCAACTGCCGGCCCGCCTGGAGCCCTTGCGCTCCGCTCTGGCGCACACCGAGTTCGAGCTGCGGACCGTGGACGACACGCTGGAACTGCGCTGCCCGTGGGGCAACACGTTCATCGTCCACGCCGGGGCGCCGCAGCAGACGCTGCCGGGCATCGCCTACGTTGAGTTCGACGTGCCGGCGGGCACGGCCGAAGGCATCGCGCGCTTTTATGCCGACGGTCTGGGCGCACCGGCCGAGGTGTGGGCGACGCAGCAAGGCGCGCCCATGGCACTGGTGAAGCTGGCCAACGGACAGTCGTTGCGCTTCGCCGAAACGGCCGCGCCCTTGCCGCCCTACGACGGGCATCACATCCAGGTCTACCTGGACGGCGCCGAGCCGGCCCACCGCCGCGTGCAGGCGCTCGGCCTAGTGCGGCGTGACCGCGGACCCGGCGACTGGCGCTTCGTGGACCTGGTCGATCCCGCCGATGGCCGGCTGCTGTACCAGTTGGAGCACGAGATGCGCGACCTCGCCCACCCGCTCTATGGCCGCCGCCTCGTCAACCGCAACCCCGGCCAGGCCCAGGCGGCCTACCGGCCGGGCGAGGATGAATTGCCGGCAGGTTGAAGGCGGAACGAGGTTTTCGCCCAAGTCGCCCCGGGTGCTTTCGCACGGGACGCTTGAAGCCACGCACGCCCCGTTCAGGGCGCGGGCACAGGCGAGGCCGAGGCCCCCTGCGCGTCCTTCGCCCAAGCGCCTGGCAGCGCGCCGGCGATCTCATCGACGAACACCCGTGTCTTCGTCGGCACCAGCCGGCCCGGCGGCAGCACGATGTAGACGCCGCCCTCGGCCTGGCCCGCCCAGCCCGGCAGGACCTCCACCAGCCGGCCCTCGCGCAGCGCAGCGCCGGCCAGCCACTCCGGCGCCAGCACGATGCCCGTGCCTTGGAGCGCGGCCAGCAGCAGCAGCTCCGAGTTGTCGGCGATCAGCGGCCCCTTGGGCTGCACCGGGTGCGACTGGCCGTCCTTGGCCAGCAGCCAGTCTGGCCAACTGGCGTGGCCGGTGAAACCCAGACAGGCGTGATCGGCCAGGTCGGCTGGCGTGCCCGGCCGGCCACGCCGCGCCAGGTAGGCCGGTGAGGCGACCAGGACGGTGCGGTAGGACGCCACCTTGCGCGCCGTGAGGCTGCTGTCGCGCAGCACGCCCAAGCGCACCGCCACGTCAAACCCTTCAGCCACCAGATCGACGAAGCGGTCGCCGAAGCGCGCGTCCACGCGAATCTGCGGATGGCGGGCCAGGAACGGCGGCAGCAGGGGGGCCACCCACAGCCGGCCGAAGGCCATGGGCAAGGCAATGCGCAGCAGCCCGCGCGGGCTGCCCGCGAAGTCGCTGGCCTCCTGGCCGGCCATCTCCAGCTCGTCGAGCAGGCTGCGCACGCGCTGGTAGTAGGCGCTGCCCACTTCCGTGAGCGCCACGCGGCGGGTCGTTCGCGCCAGCAGCCTCACGCCCAGGCGCGCCTCCAGCTGGCTCACGCGGCGCGAGAGCACGGAAGCGTCCCGTCCCAGCGCGCCGGCCGCCTTGACGAAGCTTTGCGCCTCGGCCACCGCCACGAAGGCGGTGAGCTCCTCCAGGTTGCCGTGTGTCTCGTATTGCTGCATCACGTGCACGAGTCATGTTCAGAAGCCGTGGATTATCTTTTGGCTTGCAGCCTCTAGATTGGCCGTACCGCTTACCACCTGGAGCACTCGACCATGAAGACCTTCCTGAGCATAGGCACCGGCCCCGGCATGGGCCTGGCCACCGCGCAGCGTTTCGCCCGCGAGGGCTTTCGCGTCATCCTCAGCGCCCGCCACCTCGACAAGACGCAGGCGCTGGCCGGCCGCCTGGAATCCGAGGGCCACAAGGCCGACGTGAGCCTGGTCGATGCCGCCGATCCGGCCAGCATTGCCGCCCTGGTGGCGGACGTGGAAAGCCGCTTTGGCGCCATCGACGTCCTGCACTACAACGCCGCGGCCCTGCGCCAGGCCAGCATCGGCACCCAGCCGGCCGAAACCTTCAACCAGGACCTGGCCGTCAACGTGGGCGGCGCGCTGGCCGCCGTGCAGGCCGCTGCCCCGCGCATGGCCGCGCGCGGCAGCGGCGACATCCTGCTCACCGGCGGCGGCTTCGCGCTGGCGCCCAGCCCCGACTACCTGTCGCTGAGCATCGGCAAGGCGGGCCTTCGCGCGCTGGCGCTGGGACTGTTCGACAGCCTCAAGGCCCAGGGCGTGCACGTCGGCACCGTCACGGTGGCGGGCTTCGTGTCCCCCGGGTCCGCAGCCGCTGCGGGCGTGGCCGACGCCTTCTGGCGGCTGCACAGCCAGCCCAGGCAGGCGTGGACGGTCGAAGAGGTCTACACGCCCTGAGCGCCGCCAGCAGCCCTGCCCGCCTTGCAGAGCGCGAAAAACCAGGGTCCCGCCGGCCGGCATCGCGCGGCCGGCCAACAACACCAGAGGAGCATTCGTGACACAAGCCATTCGGTTCCATCACACCGGTGCCCCCGAGACCATGGCCTGGGAAGACGTCGAAATCGGCGCACCGGGTGCGGGCGAGCTCAGGGTTCGCCACACCGCCATAGGCGTCAACTACATCGACGTTTACCACCGCAACGGCACCTACCCCTTGCCGCTGCCCAGCGGGCTGGGCGTGGAGGCGGCCGCTGTCGTGATGGCCGTCGGCGCCGGGGTTGACGAGTTCCAGGTGGGCGACCGCGTCGTGTACGCCGGTGGGCCTCCCGGGGCTTACGCGCTGGAGCGCCTCGTGCCGGCGGCGCGCACCTTGAAGCTGCCGGACGCCGTATCCGACGAAGTTGCCGCCAGCTTGACCTTCAAGGGCTTGACCGCCGAGTACCTGATCCGCCGCTGCCATCCCGTGCAGCCGGGCGACACGGTGCTCTTCCACGCCGCGGCGGGTGGCGTCGGCGCCATTGCCTGCCAATGGCTCCAGCATCTTGGCGCCACCGTGATCGGCACGGTCAGCAGCGACGAGAAGGCAGCGTTCGTCAAGGCCCTGGGCTGCGACCACGCCGTCGTCTACAGGCGCGAGGACCTGGTGCAGCGGGTACGGGACATCACCGGCGGCGCGGGCGTCTCGGTCGTCTACGACTCCATAGGCAAGGACACCGTCGCGCAGTCACTGCAGTGCCTGCGCCCGCGCGGCACGCTGGTGAGCTTTGGCGTGGCCTCCGGGCCCGCGCCGCTGCTGGACCTGGCCGAGCTGGGCGCGCGGGGCTCGCTGTACGTGACCCGTGCGTCCATCGCGCACTACACCGCCAACCGCCAGGAGTTGCTGGCCGGTGCCCAGGCGCTGTTCGACGCCATCGCGGCCGGAATGATCCGGCCGGCGAAGGTCACCCGGTACGCGTTGAAGGACGTGCAGCAGGCGCATCGCGACCTGGAAAGCGCAAGGACCAGCGGATCGGTCGTCCTGCTGCCTTGAAATGAGAACGGCCCGCCGTGCCGTTGAAAGGCCGCGGGCCGCCGTGCGGCTGTTGGCCTGTGGGCCGCCACGATGCGGCAGGTGAACGATTCGTAGGACGCCCGCTTGCGGGCCGAATGTCCGCCGGGCCGCGGTTCGGCCCGCAAGCGGGCCTCCTGCAAGCCTTGGAATCCGGCTGGCTCAGGCCAGCACAGCCTGTCCCTTGGCAGTTTCAACGCTGCCCGCCAGCAGCGGCGACAACATCGGGTCCACGCAGCGGCGCGGCTCCACGAGCTGCAGCCCATAGGGCCGCGCCGTGCGCTCGATGAGCTTCCAGATGTAGTCCGCAAAGCTGCGCCGGAACACCAGCGCCACACCCTGCGCGTCGCTGCGCAGCACGGTGAAGCTGGCCTTGCTCATGACC